>JAJYOH010000553.1 GCA_021796315.1 Chloroflexota bacterium | reverse complement strand
AACGACCCGCGCAGCAACGAGGAGCGCGAAGATCTCTTTTTTTCCTTGGCGTACTTCGCGTCTTTGCGGTGGCAAAAACAACAAAAGTTATCGTTGGTCATGGATTTTGAGAATGCCTTTAGTTGTGGAACTCGAAATCATTCATTCTGTCTTTTGGATCGCATCGCAAAGGTCGAAATTCCAACCAAAATGCCGATGTTGACCCACAAGTTGGGTGTGGCAAAAGAATCCTGTGTCATGTTGTAGAAGATAAGTGCGATCCATGTGAAAATGGCGGCGATTCCCAGATAGCGCCAGATGGCTGTTTTCTGTTTTAAAACCGTGATGGCACTGCCTAAAATGGAAAACTGGAAGGCAAGATAAAGGAAGAATCCGATCAGGCCCGTTTCAGCCAGCAGGCGCACGTACAGATTCTTGGGGTTCGGATAAAGATTGCTGGTGGGACTCAGCTGGTTGGCAATCTCCGGTACAAAGGTCAATGCCCAATCAGGCAGATTGTTGTAAATATAAAATCCGCTTGCGCCCAGCCCCACGCCGGTCAATGGATGATCGTTGTACGCGCCCAGCGCGGCCCAGATGTACGCGGCACGCGCGCCTGCATAATTTTGGATGATGAAGTCTTCGACACTGCTGGCCTGTGTTGTCCATAAACTGGAAATATAATTTTTTTGTGCGAGGAAAAATCCTGCACCGCCCATCGCAACAATGACCAACGCGATCACTCCCACGCGCCAAAGCCACGCACCGCCGCGTCGAAAGCCGGATGCGAACCAGCTCCACGCGGCGCGGATTTGTGCGCGGCCCACGAATAAGAATGTCAATACAACGGCGGCGGCAACTGTGAGCAGTCCGCCGCGCGAGAATGTTGCCAGCAGGAGCAGCCCGGCACAAGCCAACAGCACCGGCTCCAGCCATTTGAAACGCGTGACCCGCTCGCGGGTCAGGAGCGAGGCGAACAGCCATGGCAGATATATCGTCGAAATTTGTCCCGCCAGCCAGGATGGTTCATACGCCATGCCATTGATCCGGTTGGTCTTGATCAATTCGCGCATCGAGAAAGCGCGCTGCCATTGCGTCACCAGTGCTTTGGGGAGAATATGCAGGTAAAACGTTGCGCCTTGCAAGCCACTCCACAGGACGTCGAGAACAAAACCGGCCAATATCCATTTGACTGTAAAACGCAGATCGTCTTCGTTGCGATTCATCCAGACTGCGGAAATAAAGAAGAACAAGCCGATGAAGACAGTTGCCCAGGCGCGGACAACGCGCCCGACCACGCCCTGCCCGCGCATGATTACCGGTGCAAACAAGACCCCGATCAGACTGGCCGCCAAAGCGGCGAGGACGAAGGCCGTGAGCGGAGTCAGCGCCTCCGCGCGCGGAAATGTAGTTTTGCCGCGCATCAGTTGAACGAGCAAAACAGGTGCGAGCAAAGCCAGTGGGAAAAATGCCAGCGGTCGTTCGTAAGTGGTTTCGCCAACTGGGAAATATCGAAAGCTCGTGACTGGCAATGTCAGCAGAGCCGCGGCCCAAAGCCAGCGAGAGATTTTATCCAGACTCAAAGCGAGTGAAGTTGTTTTCATTTCTTAGTTTTGAAAAATAAAATACCGAACGCGCTGACAGCTAAAAAGCCCAGCGCGCCGATGAACAAATAAACGCTCAGGCTTACGCGACGATGAGCGCTAAGATTCTGAGTCTGCGTGGCCGAGGCGCTGATATATTTTTCCAGCCCGCTGGAAGGATTCACAACCTCGGCTTGAACATTGTCAGCGAAGGCTTGCGCCCAGGCTGAAGCCAGCGCGGCGGCCTGGTTTGGATCTTTGTCATCGGCGAAGAAATGCCAGCCGCCGTTGCCGGGCTGATCCATTTGCAGTTTCCCGTCGCGCATCTGCTGGACAGTTACGCCGTTCACCTGTGCCGCGACGGAATTGAGCACCGCGTCGGACATGGCAATCTCTTCCAGCTTGCGGACTTCACGATCAAGATAGTAAAACTGTTCGCGGTCTGTGTTTTGCGGCCAGACCTGTTCCAGGTGAAAGTCCACGTTGACGGTCGCGCGTGCGCGATACAACGGCGGCGCAATGTAGTAAAACGCTGCGCCGATGGCTGCACCGACCAAGGCGCTGATCAGCCAGAAGCGCCAGGCTTTGAGAAGATGAATGAGATCATCAGAAGATGGGGATGAAAAAATAAATTTCATGATTCACCAAACGATCGGAATTTCAATATTTTGCGTCTTCGCCAGTTCCATAAGGGGGCGATCAATTTGCGGATGTAATATTTTGCTACGATGACGGAGAAAAAATTCCCGCCGTCGCGGTAATGAACACGCACCATTTCGGGCCAGCAGCGGTCATCGGCGGCAATGGTCTTGCCTGCGGTGTGCAAGCGGAAGTTGGCCCAAGTCTGCGGGACATATTTTACCTGTGAATGCGCCGCGAGTCGTACCCAGAGATCGTAGTCCATCGCAAAATAAAATGATGGGTCGAGCGGGCCAACCTCGCGCCAGAGATTGCCACGGAAGAATGTAGCTTGTTGTGGAATGTGAACATAACCTTCACGCAGACGTTTTAAATCTGTTTGCGCGGCGGGGAATTTGCCGATCACGCGTCCCTCTTCGTTGATGTAATTTGCGTCGCCGTACAGCAAGCCGATTTCGGGGTTTTGTTGCATCAGATGGACTGCTTCTGAAATTGCGCCTGGTTCATAAGTATCGTCGGAGTTCAGCCAGGCAAGGATGTCGCCTTTGGCGTGTGTAAACCCTTTATTGAGCGCATCGGTCTGACCCTTATCTTTTTCACTGACCCACCAGGCGAGTTTGCTCTCGTATTTTTTGATGATATCCACACTTCCATCGGTCGAGCCGCCGTCTACGATGATATATTCGAGGCGCGGATAAGTCTGCGAAAGCACGGACTGGATCGTGGCTTCGAGATAGCGCGCCTGATTAAAGGATGGCGTCACGATGGAGACCAGCGGGAGGTACGGTTTCAATTCCAATCCACTTCTGGATAATAAAGATGCGCGACTTCTTCGGTCACGCGCCGGATGCGGGTAATTTCATCCGCGCTTAAACGTTTCTTCCAATTGTCCATGTTGGCGCGGCTGTCCAGTTTCACCGAATGAGTTTTATTTTTCGATAATTCGGTCGGGTTCTCTGAACTTGTGGAGTTGAAAATGGTGCGCTTAACGTGCTGGGTGAAGTCTAAGTCCAGCGCCTCATACAATTGGCGATAGCCCGTGAGAGGCGCAAGAGAAAGGTCTTCATGGCGCGCAATTTGAATGGACGGAACCCGCTCGCGGTGCGCGTGAACGACGCGGTAGATCATCGTCCACAACAACGCGGCTTGACCAATGACATCGTCAGCCACGATGGATTGCATGTCTTTGCGATACGGTTCGATATGATCACGCATCAACAAAGGCTGGTTGAGCAGATCGTTGAAATCGAATGACCAATTGAGGCGCTTGAGGCTGCTCGCAAAAGCGGCGGGATGACGCACCGTCACGATAATCTGACAATTTAATTTCTCAGCAAACCACGGCAATGAAAAAACTGCGAATGGATCCTTGAGCAAGGCACGCTGACCGTGCAGGTTGGCCGCATAGAAAATATGAAAATCGCGTCCCATGCGCAGAAAATCTTTTCGCGACCGAATGGAACGGATTTCATTCCACAGATGATAATCAAAGTCGAGCAGTTCGTTGAAGGCGGGTAGATACTTCGCTTCATTTTCCTTGGTGATGTATGTGTACCAGTGTTTGACTGGCGCACGAAAAACGCCCGGACGATGCAAAACATTCAGCGGCTCGCTGATATAAGCGACGTATTCATCAGCCGCCAGCATTTTGCCGACCCAGGTCGTGCCTGTGCGATGCGCTCCTGTAACAAGAATGGGACGTTCCGAATGTTTCATTTATTCACCGACGCGGTCAGATCGTAGATCACATATCCGTTGCCCTGCGCGTACACTGCAAAATTTACAAGTTTTTCTTCGAGCTGCGGCTGACGGTTGAGTTCGGCAAAGTCGGTGACGAGAAAAAAAAATTGATCCTTGGTCAACTCGTTAAATGTCTTATCGAAGTTG
>JAJYOH010000067.1 GCA_021796315.1 Chloroflexota bacterium | reverse complement strand
CAAAGCGGCTCTTTCGCGGGACCCAAATCTGCATCTCGTTATCGGACACGGCTCCGGCTCCTTCGGGCATTTCGCCGTTAAAGAACATTTCCCGCAATTGGAAATTCGCGGCAAAAAAGATTGGCTCGGATTTTCCGAGGTCTGGTATCGCGCCTCGCAACTCAATCGTCACGTGATGGATGCGTTGCACGATGCAGGAATCCCCGCGATGGCGATACAGCCATCGGCCTCGGTCATAGCAAAAAATGGAACCGTCGAGCACTGGGACCTGTCGCCGCTTCAACACGCATTGGAAGCGGGGATCGTGCCGGTTATTTATGGCGACATGATCTTCGATAATGTCAAAGGCGGAACAGTGCTTTCGACCGAGGCATTGATGTTTTATCTGGCACACCGGTTAAAACCGAATCGCATTTTACTGGCGGGACTCGAAGCGGCGGTCTGGGCCGATTTTCCGGCGCGCCGGCAACGGGTCGAGAAAGTGACGCGTGGCTCGTACGATTCCATCGCCGGCAAAGTCGGCGGATCGCACGGCGCAGACGTCACCGGCGGGATGAAGTCAAAGGTCGAGGAAATGCTGCGGCTGGTCGAGGAAATCCCGCAGATGACTGTACAAATTTTTTCCGGTGAAGAATCAGGGAACCTGGAAAAGGTTTTACTTGGCGAACGACTAGGCACGCTCATCGCGAGTGATTAAATGCAAAAAACGTGGGAAGGAAATCTATTGCCTAAAAATCGAAAATCATTGAAAATAAATGTGCATCGTATGATCAACAAGGAGATGAAATGGCAACAAAAAAGTCCTCGCAGAAAAAAGTAAAAAAACTGGCAGCGAAAAAAGTTGCAAGGAAACCGGTCACAAAGAAAGTTGTGGCCGCCAGGAAAAAAGTGGCAGCCAAAAAAGTTGTTAAAGGTTTCGTCGCAACCAGGTTGAAATTGCTGCGACCGGTTCCATCCGACATCGACATCGCGCAAGCCGCAAAGCTCAAACCGATCTTGCAAGTGGCCGCAGAGCTCGGCATTCGCGAAAACGAACTTGAATTGTACGGGCCATACAAAGCCAAAGTTAAACTTGAAATTTTGGAACGATTGAAAAATAAACCGAACGGAAAATACGTGGACGTGACCGCCATCACCCCCACCCCGCTCGGCGAAGGGAAGACCACAACCACCGTCGGACTTTCACAGGCGCTCGGCGCGCATCTCGGCAAGAAAGTCGTCACCGCGATTCGACAGCCATCGCAAGGCCCGACCTTTGGAATCAAGGGCGGCGCAGCTGGCGGCGGTTATTCGCAAGTCGTCCCGATGGAAGATTTCAATTTGCACCTGACGGGCGACATCCACGCCATCACTGCTGCACACAATTTGACCGCCGCCGCGCTGGATGCGCGCGTGATGCACGAGTCACAGGAAACTGACGAACAACTTTTCAACGCGCTGTGCCCGCAGGATAAAAAGGGCAATCGCAAATTCTCGCCAACCATGTCCCGCCGCTTGAAAAAACTCGGCATCAACAAAACCAATCCCAACGATCTGACGCTTGACGAACGCACACGCTTCGCCCGCCTCGACATTGATCCGGCCACCATTTCGTGGCGGCGCGTGATCGACATCAACGACCGCATGTTGCGCCAAATCCAGGTTGGACTCGGACCCGATGAAAAAGGCTTCGAACATTCTTCAGGCTACGACATCACGGTCGCGTCCGAGATTATGGCCGTGCTGGCGCTGACCACCGGCATCGAAGATATGCGCGAGCGATTCGGCAACATGGTCGTCGCAACAAACAAACGCGGCGAAGCCGTCACCGCGGAAGATTTAGGCGTGGCGGGCGCGGTTACCGTGCTGATGAAGGATGCCATCAAACCAAACCTGATGCAGACTCTTGAAGGCACTCCGGCTTTCGTTCATGCCGGACCCTTTGCCAACATCGCACACGGAAACAGCTCGATCCTGGCTGACAAAATCGCGCTCAAGCTGGCAGATTACGTCATCACCGAATCCGGCTTCGGCGCCGACATCGGCATGGAAAAATTCTTCGACATCAAATGCCGCTATTCAGGCTTGATCCCGCAGGTGGTTGTGCTGGTGGCAACCGTGCGCGCGCTCAAGATGCATGGCGGCGGACCAAAAGTTGTGGCGGGCAAACCGCTTGCCGCAGAATACACCGACGAGAATCTCGAACTGCTTCAAAAAGGTTTGCCGAATTTGCAGCGCCACATCGAGAACGCATTGAAGTTTGGCGTGAACGTGGTTGTGGCTGTCAACTCATTTGCGACTGACACGCCCGCCGAAGTGGAGTTGATCCGCAAGTCTGCGCTCGGGTTCGGCGCGATGGACGCGGTCGTGTCCACGCATTGGGCGGACGGCGGCGCGGGCGCGAAGAAATTGGCCGAGGCTGTGGTCAGGGCCGCAGAGAAGAAGACTGATTTCAAATTCCTGTATCCGCTCGAGATGTCCGTCAAGGAAAAGATCGAGACGATTGCAAAAGAAATCTATCACGCCGAGGGTGTGGACTACAGCCCCGAAGCCGAAGAACAGATCGCGCGTTACACGCGGCTTGGCTTCGATAGACTTCCCATCTGCATGGCGAAGACGCATCTTTCGTTCACCACCGATGTCAGCGTCAAGGGCGCGCCGACCGGCTTCCGCATTCTGGTGCGCGAAGTACGCGCATCTGTCGGCGCGGGATTCCTGTATCCACTGCTCGGCAAGATGAGCACCATGCCCGGCCTGCCGACGCGGCCTGTGTTTTACGATGTCGATCTGGATTTGAAGACTGGAAAAGTAGTTGGATTGTTCTAAATTCTAACGTCATTGCGAGCCGCGCCTTTTGCGGCGAAGCAATCCCATGCTTGAGTCAAGGAGATTGCTTCAGGATTTCGATGCTTCGCATCCTACCCCTCGCAACGACAGCATTAAATAAAATATTGGAAGGAAAAATCCTTCCAATATTTTTATTATTTCGATTTTGCCTGAACGTAATAAATCTCTCCGGTTTTATCCTGATAAAGTAATTTCAAGTCGGCAATCGCAGTGAGATCATCCGGCGGCGCATAGAAATGATATTGATTCGGCGTGAACCAGATGATGTATCCAGGTTTTGTACCGGGCCAACCCGGATAATATTTTTGGAGAGCGGCAAACCGCTCGTCGCGCGATTGAGTTGTATCTTCAAAAGGGAGTTGAGTAACCGGTCTCTGATAAATGAACCAGACGATGTTCAGGTAATTGGTGTAGAGCGCGGAAGAAGGTTCTTGGTCAATAATATTTTCCGCGGCCTTGACCACTCCCATCTCGCGGTATTGGGCTGAATTGGCGATGTTGTAATTACTCGGCTCGCCCTGCACCAAGGCCGATCTCAAATATCCCTGCACGGCATAAAGCGGATAAATAAACCACAACCCAACAAACACAGCCACCGCGTAATGTACAACATGATTGTTGAAGTTGAGATGACTGAAAACCAATTTATCAAGCGCCACAAACAGGAATGCCAAAACGATCGGATGGATAATCACATAATACCGATCCGAAGTCAGGTCGAGATGGTCGGCGGTGATCACAGTAAAGGCCAGCAGAAAAAAGTAAACAACTGAAAATAATAAGGCGGGCCACAAATAAATATTTTTCAGGGATGCAAACCAATCCAGCCAATCGTTTTTTTTGTTGATGAAGAGCAGGATTACAACAGCGAGTACCAAAATAGTCCATGGATTTAAAAGCAGCGGATCAAGAAAGGAAAGCCGCGGAATGAACCACCATAAAATTTTAGTCAGCGAAAGACTGATATTTTCAAGCGGAAACATATCGCCGTAAGCGCGCGGGCCAAAAGGCGCGCCGCTGACCGGAATATTGTGAAGCAAAGCCCACGCGCCGATGGGCAAGACCGAGATAATCACCGGAAGAATCGAGCGCCAAACGCCTCGCCAGTTTTCCTTGTAAAGGACGACCAGCCCGCCCACTCCAAATAACACCACGCCGAGATAACGCTGAAACGTTCCCAACCCAGCCATGACAAACATCAGCCATAATGATTGCCATGAATTGTCCTGTAAATATTTGGCCGCGGCGAAAAAGAAGATCAACATAAAAGTTACGAACAGCGGCTCCGAAGCGACATTGGCGTAGATGCGAAGCGTCGAGCGCGAAAGCAGGATCATCAACGCGCCCGCCCAGGCATAGATCGGCTTCCCTTTGAAAATCAAAAAAAGCATCCAGCCGCTCAACCAGATGTTCAACGCATACAACGCCACATTCAAATACCACGCCGATTGGAACACGCTCCATTTTGTCAACCAACTCAGTCCCACCATCACAAATGGATAAAGCGGCGGCCACAAAACAAACGGCGCGCCGGCAAAATCCACGAACCCTTTTCCATTCAGCAAATTATCGGCGGTGGAGAGATTGCGCCCCGCATCCGATGAAACCCCCGCGCCATACTTCGATGTCGCGATCAGAACAAACGCAAGACCCATCAACGCAAGCAATGTCAAATAGATTTGAAACTTTTTTTCCGATGAAAGACTTTTAAACATAGACAGCAATTATAATGGATTACATGACAGAGCCAAATTTTCTCCCAATCCACGAAGCCAATAGACTTCTCGAAAATGGGACGCTCACGCCTCATTCCCTGACCGAGGCCTGCTCCCGTCAAATCGAGCGGCTCAATCCCTCGCTGAACGCCTTCGTCACCGTTACCCCGCCGACGGCATTTAACAATCAGCCATCAGGCGGGCAACTGGCAGGCATTCCGGTTGCCATAAAAGACCTCTTTGAAACCAAAGATGTCAGGACAACGGCAGGGTCTTTATTCTTCAAAGATTATGTTCCAGCTCAAGATGCAATAGCCGTGCAAAAGCTCAGGAACGCTGGCGCGCTCATCATGGGCAAGACCAACACACACGAGATCGCGCTCGGCGTGACGACAGCCAACCCGCATTATGGCATCACACATAATCCCTGGGATCCAACGCGCATCCCCGGCGGCTCATCGGGCGGATCAGCCGTTGCCGTCGCGACCGGCATGTCGCTGGCCGCTCTCGGCTCGGACACAGGCGGCTCGATCCGCATCCCGGCTTCTTTATGCGGCGTGGTGGGACTCAAGCCCACGTTTGGACGCGTCAGCGTGCGCGGAGTCATCCCGCTTTCGTGGAATCTCGATCACGTTGGCCCGTTGACGCGTTCAGTCGAAGATGCGGCATTGATCCTGCAAGTGCTGGCGGGCTACGATGCAGAAGATCCATTTTGCATCAACCAGCCAGTGGACGATTATCCCGCCCACGTCGAAGACGAGATCAAAGGTTTACGCGTGGCGCTGGCTGTCGGCAGATTTATCGAAGATGCTGACGCCGAAGTTTTGGAAGCTGTCCAACAGGCAGGCAGGGTATTTGAAAAATCGGGAGCAAAAGTTGAAATTGTGGATGTCTCGTTTTTGCGGCAAGCCGCGCAAGCGAATGGACTCATGACTCCCGCCGATGGCGCGGCTTTTCACCGCGAACGGTTAAACAATGCGCCCGAAAAATTTGGCGCGGACGTGCGCCTGCGATTGGAAACCGGGCGCGACTTTACATCCACGGAATACATTCTGGCGCGGCGAACCCAGACCGAAATGAAACGACGCATGGAAATATTCTTCGAGCAATTCGACATTTTGCTTCTGCCATCCACGCCAATCACCGCACCTCTGATCGAGGGCAACGATGCAGTCGAGCAGGCGCGACGATTAACACGCTTCACATCGCCATTTAATTTGACCGGCCTGCCCGCGCTGTCTGTCCCATGCGGATTTAGTAAAGACAGTTTGCCGATCGGCCTGCAGATTGTATCAAGGGCATGGAATGAATCAACTGTGCTGCGCGCGGGCGCGGCCTACGAGCGGGAAACAGCCTGGCACACGCGCCGACCGCCAATGGCCTAACCGCATGATCGTGTGCCGAACTTGAGCGTGACACAGCCGTTTTGATCTGTAGCAGGCACTTCGCAACACTGATTGGTTTGGTTGTAGTTAAAACCTGGCGCACAGTATCCCGTCGCTCCGCTTTGCAGCGGCGTCCCAGATGCGCATCCCGGCTGGCAAACTTTAATTTGGAAGGCATAAGATGGCAGGCCGGTACACACCAGCAATCGGTTCCCGTGACTCATGCCGCCATCAGTGCAGGAAAAATGCGGGGTTACCACCTGATAAGTTACATCCGGCGGTATGGCAATTAATGTGTAAGGCGCTTTACCGGTACAAAAGCGAGTGCGTTCCTGTCCGGTTGGCAGGGTGCAGCCGGGCACAGGCGTTGGCGCGTTAACTGACACACAGAAAAAAGCCTGCGATAATGGTGTAGGCGTCGGCGTGGGAAGAAGCGTTGGCGTCAGCGTTGGACTGGGACTCGGTGCGAATGTCGGAATCAGGGTGGGAGTGGCCGCAGATGGGAATGTCCCACACGCCCCCAAAAGAATCAATGTAATAAAAATTTTGATCACCCAAATACGACGGAAGAAAAAGCGCATTATTTCTTCATCCTTACACACAGCCTCCGTCTTGCGGCGGAGGCTGTGTTCTTTGTGTTATGGCTTCATCTGACAGGTATATGTTTTATCATTCCACTGGCAGGCATACGAGTTTCGGATACAAGCCGACTCCGCCGTGATCTTGCTGCACACATCCACCGGCTCACTGCATTTCGCAATATTCAGTGTGACAGTCACACAGCCCGGGCCGCTTGAACGCACCTGGCTGGGGACGCAGGTTTTCTGCGTCGAGTCATATTTGAAACCCAGCGGACACCCTGAATATGCCCCGCCAGTGTTAGCCTGGCAGCACTGGTAATTTTGATCGTAGGTGTACCCCGCCGCACAACCCTGATAAGTTTGCGAGGCCAGCGAGGGATTATCGATGCCGTAAGGCGCATCCGCATTGCCGGACGGCGGGACACATGCGCCGTACTTGCTATCAAAGAACAAGCCTGTTGGGCATTGACCATTCTGATTGACGCCCACTGCGCAGACCTTCTGCCCACCACGGTCAATCAAGTTATATCCAGCCGGACAGCCAGCCACACCGGGCTGGCTTGCAACCGGCGAATAAATGCACGAGCCAGTAGCAGAATCCAACGAGTAACCGGGATCGCAGACCGGAGCCACATTTGCAGCGCTCGATGTACCGCCACTGCAAGACGTATTGCAAACCGTCAACTCACCGCTGGAATTGTTCGGGCCGCTGCACGTTAGTATGTGTTTACCATTCACTACCGCTTCGCTGCATTGATAGCCTTTTACGTTCGTTTGGAACGAGCCACTGAGCGCCTTCACATCATAGGAAGCGCCTGCCGGAATAGTCACCGTTGTATAACCAAGCCCGCCTGCGCAATAATTTCCATTGACCTTTGCATCAGGCGCCTGGCAGGTCGATGTTATCCCCGCGCCGGTTGGCACGTAGGAACTGGTTTGGCAATAAGGCGCGATCATTTTAGGCTGCGGGACAACGCAGCGAAAACCAAGATCATAGTTGTGATAACCATTTCCGCCAAAATGACGGATGCCCGCCAGCGTCTGTGCGGCATCGCCTTCAAAGCTGGAGCCGCGTATCACATGCGAATCACCCGAGGTTGGACCAGTAGGATTCGCGGAGGGCATGGTAGTGTAATAATTCTCCGCATAGAAATCATTGATCCACTGGAAGACGTTGCCTTCCAAATCAAGCACGCCATATTGACTCGCGCCGGACGGATAATCGTTGACTCCGTTCGTGTGACCGAGACAACCCTGCATATTCAACAGGTCACAAGCTGGTTTATCGTTGCCCCATGGATAATCGCTTCCAGTCGGACCGCGAGCGGCTTTCTCCCATTGGGCTTCTGTCGGCAACTGACCCTGAATCCACTGACAATAATTCGATGCCATATCCCACGTCACACCGACAACGGGATAATCTCCATAATCGGGATTGGTATAGGCGGGCGCGCCAAGTTCCTGTGCAGGCGCAGCGCAATTGCCAGTAGCTACGCATTGAGCGTACATTTTGTTGGTAACATCAGTTTTGTAGATCCAATATCCGTCGAGGGAGACGGTCTTTTGCGGGGTATTACCAGACCCCAACCCCATGACGAAATCCCCGGCAGGGATATAAGACAGCAGGGAGCCGTCAATCCAGGCCATCGTCGAACCAGACTGTGGCCCTGACAGCGCCACTGGAACCAATGCAGGCTGAACAGTCGCAGTTGGCGGCTCGGCAGTTGGACCAGGCACGGTAACGGGAGCCAGAGTCGGGGTTGGAGTGGAGGCGGGCGCGCAGGAAGCCATAGTCAGCGCGAGCGCCATTAAAATCCAGGTTAAGCGTTTCATTCATTTTCTCCTGTAGGTTAAAAATTATACCCTGTAACGAAAAGTCCCCGCCAATTGGTATGGCGGGGACTCATATCAAAACCTATTGTCAAATTTTTATTGGCAACTGCACACTGGAGGCAACGTACAGGTGACTGTGGGATAACATTGCGGGTTTGGCACACAAACATATTTTTGCCCTCTGAGGCATTGATTGCCGCCCGGGTTTCCTCCGCTCGTGCAGGTGGATGGGTCTTGAACGTGAACCGGCTCGCTGTGAAAAGGCTGGGCCTGCGCCTGGCCGTTTGGTATACAGACAGGGTTGCCGGGGGGGACATATCCGAGCGTTTGGCCGATTGGGCAAATGGGATAATTCGCGGTGGCGCTCGTTGGAGCAGTACAACACTGCTTTGTTGAATCAAAAGCAAAACCCGGCAGGCATTGATTTCCTATCGAGCCACTCTTGTCCCATTCACACATGCCCGTGGATTTATTGAGATTGTAATGAGGCGCACATGCGACCGGCCCGGAGGCGCTGATGGTGCATTTGGATCCGATGGTTGCAGTAACATCGGAAGTGCAATGATAGATCTGTGGAAAGTCATGATCGCCGGTCTTTTGAAAGACACTGCATTTAGGCGGATCAACGCCACCTACGCTTGCATTTAGATCCGGTGAATGATCGTCCGTGAACGTGACGGTCACAATGCCAGTTGGACAATCCGCAGTCAAGCCAATGCCAACCTTTGGGCAATCAGCCTTGCCGCCGTCAGTCGAGCCAATTGTCTGGCACAGGGGAGCAAAATAAGTTGGATCGATCACCACACAGCGGAATCCCAAATCGCGGCGATGGCTGATCGGGAAATCGGAGCGGCGCGTCGAAGAGGGGGCTTCATCAGCGTTGCTCTTGTAGCCCGCAGAACGGATCGAGCGCTGCTGGCCGGTATCCGGCCCAAGCGGGTCTTGAGGCGGGCCGCTTTTGTAATACAGGGCGCTATACCAATCAGCCACCCACTCGAAGGCGTTGCCTTCCATATCCAGCGCGTGATAATAACTTTGACCTTGCGGATACTTGGTTACGTCTGTTGTTTTACCTACGCAATTATTAAAGTTTAAGTAATCACAAGCCGGCGCATGGTCGCCCCACGGATAAAGATTTCCGTCCGGGCCGCGCGCGGTTTTTTCCCATTGGGCCTCGGTCGGCAACATACCATGCACAAACGAACAATAAGAAGAAGCTTGATCCCAATTCACACCGGTAACCGGATCATTCGCGCGCATGACATCGGTGTATCCGATATTATCGATCAAGTCCGGAGTTTTGCATTTACCGGCATTCACGCAAAGCGCATATTGCTGGTTGGTAACCTTGGCCTGATAAATCCAGAAGTCGCTCAACGTAACCGTATGCACAGGATTATCCGAACCGCCATGTCCCATGGTGAACGGACCGCCGGGCACAGCGACCAGGATACTGCCATCCACATATGGGAATAATGATCCGACTGCCATCGGCGGACCAGACAGATCAACCGTGACCAGCGTTGGCGTGACAGGCGCTTCAGTCTGGACCGGGATCAGGGTCGCCGTTTCTGACGGTTGAGCTGGCGCCTGGGTCGCTGGTGCAGCAGTCGATGGCGCCGAAAATAGCGAGCAAGCCAGCGATGCAAAAACCAGAATCGCCAGGCTCGCGTAAAAATTAGATCTCAGGTGTTTCATCGTTCTCCTCTCTCCGGGTTTTTGTACAACTTTATTATATACAGTTTCAAAACCTGTTCATTCCCCCAAAGGTTTACCTGGCTCTCCGGGGTTTGCCGTGATTCTGTACACGGATGCCACAGAATCTCACGGAAAAGCCTTTTGAAAAATCCGCGTTGATCTGTGACCGTCCGTGTAATCCGTGTTCAAAAGGTTTAATCACGGCGATTCCCAATGAGCCGTTTACTTTGCTTTTCTGACTTCTTCTACTGCATCAGGATTCACCAGTGAAGATGTATCTCCCAATTCCTGACCCAAATATGCCGCGCGGATCATACGGCGCATGACTTTCGCATTGCGTGTCTTCGGCAGGTCGCTGACAAATAACACGGCTTTCGGCGCAAGCGGCTTGCCCATTTCATCCACGATCATTTGTTTTAATTCGGCGCGTAATTTTTCATCAGGCGCGACATTTTTCTTGAGCACGCAAAACACCACCAGCGCCGCGCCTTTTATTTCATCAGGGATTCCAATGGCCGCAGATTCAACTACACTATCGTGATGCACCACAATTGATTCGACCTCCGCCGGGCCGAGACGTTTGCCCGCGATCTTCAGCGTATCGTCCGAGCGGCCGAGGATGTACCACAAGCCGTCAGAATCAATCGCGGCAAAATCTCCATGCACCCAGACATTTTCAAAGCGTGACCAGTAAGTTTCGATGTAGCGATTCGGGTCTTTCCAGAATCCGCGCGTCATGCCGATCCACGGCGCTTTGATGACCAGCTCGCCGACCTCGTTGCGGATCGATTTTCCGTTTTCATCCACCACATCGGCGGCCATGCCGGGACACGGTGCGGCGAAAGCGCACGGTTTCAACGGCATCAGCGGATTGCCCATCACGATCCCGCCGGAAATTTCCGTGCCACCCGAATAATTGATGATCGGGCGCTGGCGGAGTCCGACGTCAGTGAAAAGCCAAAGCCACGGGTCCGGGTTCCACGGTTCACCCGTCGAGGCGAAGAAGCGCAGAGAAGACAGATCGTGTTTGGCCGCCATTTCCGATCCGTGCGGGATCATCGTCCGCACAAAAGTCGGCGAGAGTCCAAGCTGTGTAATTTTGTGCCGCTCAACCATTTCCCAAACGCGGTCAGGCTCAGGAAAATCCGGCGCGCCATCATAAAGAAACATGGTCGCACCCAGGATCAGAGTTCCGAACACTAACCACGGCCCCATCATCCAACCCATGTCGGTCAT
This sequence comes from Chloroflexota bacterium, assembly GCA_021796315.1. The sequence goes on along the minus strand of JAJYOH010000067.1, from coordinate 5,481 downwards.
CCAAAACATCACATCGCTCGGACGCGCATTGGCCGCGTCGAACGGATGCACATCGGTGCCGAAGGCCATGTCTTGCGCGGCCTTGACGGGAAACCCGCAATGCGTGTGAACTGCGCCTTTGGGTTTGCCGGTGGTGCCCGAAGTGTAGATGATCATCAAGGGCGTCTCGGCGGGAATTTTTTCGGTATCAGTTTGGGCATCCTGTTCAGCGACCAATTCATGCCACCAATGATCGCGGCCTTTTGTCATCGAGATTTCCTGACCAGTGCGCTTCAAAACGATCATGTGTTTCAAAGTTGAAACTTGTTCGGCGGCTTCATCGGCCACGGATTTCATCTCGACGGCTTTGCCGCGCCGGAATGAACCGTCGGCAGTGAACAGGGCCTTTGCGCCTGCATCGACCAAACGGCTCACGACCGCGCCCGCGCCGTATCCGCTAAAGAGCGGCAGGATGATGCCGCCGATCTTTGCAATCGCCAACAACGCGATCACAATTTCCGGCGTCATCGGCATGAACAAACCGATCGAGTCGCCCTTGCCGAGTCCAAGCGAACGCAGCGCATTGGCGCAGCGATTGACTTCCTGATAAAGTTCCTTGTAGGTCAATGTTTTGGTCGCGCCTTCTTCACCTTCCCAGATCAGCGCATTCCTGCGGCGAATATCGGCCGCCTGCCACTTGTCCACGCAGTTGTGGACGATGTTCATCTTTCCGGCCACGCACCATTTCGGGAATTGGATGCCCGCCGAAAGGTCCACGACATGTGAATACGGTTTATAAAATTCGATGCCAAGATATTTAATAATCGCGTCCGTGAACCAGGCCACATCTGATGTCGAACGCTGCATCAACTCATTGAAATCCCTGATCTCATGCCGACGCATGAAAGCCGTCAGGTGCGCGCGCTCAACGTATTCCTCGGACGGCTCCCAAACAATATCACCGCCAAAACTAAATGTATCGGACATATAAATCTCCTTGGGCGAATTGCATCCATTATACAGAACTGTCACATCTTTGCCAATTAAAAAACGCTCCCCTTGCAGATTTACGTATCTTATGCTATTTTTATGCGACAAGGATAACATGCCAAGTATTCAAAAAACTGTAATGATCATCGAAGACGAGCCGGACGCCGCAGAACTGTTCGCGGAAATGATGCGCGTCAGCGGCTTCAGAGTGATTAGAACCTATACCAGCACCCCCGCCCTGGCATTGATCGCGCAGGAAAAACCCGACCTCATCTTGCTGGACATCATGATGCCGGATGTTTCAGGCATCGAAGTGCTTCGCTACATGCGCCGCGAACCGGAACTGGAAAAGATTCCTGTCATTGTTGTTTCGGCCAAGAGTATGCCTTCCGATATACGTGATGGATTGGAAGCAGGCGCTTCGATCTATCTCACGAAACCTGTCGGCTATATAGACTTGAAGAATGCGGTAGACCGCGTAATCCAGGCCTTGTAAGCATGCCACATGAATCTTGTGCGCGCATTCATCGCTCTTGAACTCCCAACATTTCTTCAAGATGCGATTCATCTATCTACAGCCAGCCTGCAAAAAAAGCTCGGCCCAGATTTGATTCGCTGGACGACTCCACACAATGTTCACTTGACGCTTAAATTTCTAGGCGACGTATCCCCTGCCAACATGGACATTCTCAAACAAATGTTGACGATGGAAAGTGCGCAACATTCCGCCTTCGATATACACGTGGAAGGAATCGGCTCCTTTCCGAACCCGAAACGGCCGCGCGTTTTATGGGTCGGACTCAACGCCCCGGCCACACTCTCGTCCCTGGCACGCGGCATCGAAACGGCTTCCGCCAAACTGGGATATCCGACCGAAGAGCGTGGCTTCTCCCCGCACCTGACGATTGGCCGCGTCCGCCAGAACGTACCCGCAGCCGGCCTGCAAAAAATCCGCACCGCGCTCGAAGAGACAAAGGTCGGTAATTTAGGTATGGCGCATATCGATGCGATCAATCTTTACAAAAGCGAATTACAGCCAGGCGGTTCAGTGTATACTCGCTTATTCTCCGCTCCCCTGGGGAAATAAACTTACGAGGTGAAATCTGAACGCACTTGAATTAGCTCATACCATCGTTGACGCACTCGAAGATAAAAAAGGCGAAGACATTCTCCTGCTCGACATTAAAGAAGTCGCATCTTTTACCGATTACTTTGTCATCTGCAACGGCACCAGTGACCGCATGTTGGATGCGCTGGCTGAAGGCTCCATGGACACGGTCCGCACCAAGCATCACAAGAAAGGCAGGAAACAGGGCGAATCGCGCGATGGCTGGGTCATCGTGGATTATGGCGACGTGGTTGTCCATCTTTTTTCGCCCGATATGCGTGAGCGCTATGACCTCGAAGAACTTTGGAATGACGGCAAAGTTTTGGTCAGGGTGCAGTAACTCGTCCCATGCAAAATTCCCAGGAAAACAGGGATCGTGAAATCACCAGATCGCTTTTAAGCGCGGTTGATTTTATATCAGACACCATCGGCGCGGGTTGGATCGGCTTTGATTTGTCGATCAGGGAATATACTCAAACTTCAGATGGACAACTGGCGGACGCTTTCAAGGAATATATCCGCGCCATGAAAACGGGCGGCGAACCGGACGAAAAAATTCCCAAAGAAAAAATCCGGCGCGCAGCGCTGACAAATTTATCAGCGCAAATGAATCATCCGGACGTGACGGCATTTGTCAACGCGATCATCAATGCCCAGGGAAACAGCTTGAACATCTATCAGACATTGAAAAGTCAATCAAGAGAACTCCAGGAAAAACTTTCCAGGTAAAACTCATTCAGCCACAAAAGCCGGGTGCGGTGAACGCTTGGCAACCTTTTCATTTCAGAGTGTTCTAAATTTCAAACAAATTTTGGCATATCATTTTCAGTGAGGAGAGAATCATGAACGCCAGCGCTCAACCCACGTCCCAACCTCGAATGAGTCACTTCAAGCAGGCTTTACTCTCGCTATATTGGTTCGGCACAAATGCACACTGGGCCGCCATTCTGCTGATCACTCTCCCTAAACAAGCTTTCCTGATCGGCGGCAACGCGGTCAAAGGCCAGACGCTCGGCACGGTTTTATTGATCGGCGCGTTTGTTTCGATGGTGGTCGCACCGCTGTTCGGGGCTTTTAGCGACCGCATGACGACACGCTGGGGCCGCCGCCGTCCGTGGATTGTGCTTGGCACAGTCATGAACGTGATCGGCATCCTGGGCCTGATCTATTTCCCCCGCCCAAACGATATGTCCTCGTTGCCGTTATTTATCGTGGCATTCATGTGGGTTGAGTTTTGGAATAATGTGGCGACCGCACCTTTCTCCGCGCTGATACCGGATATCGTTCCAGCCGAACAGCGTGGAAGCGCCTCCGGATGGTACGGACTGATGAGCATGTTGGGAAATTTCGTTGGGGCATTGAGCGCCATACTCTTTACCCGTAACGGCGTCACCGATTTGACCGCCATCTACTATTTCGTCGCCGCCGCATTGGTCTTCGGAATGCTTGGGACCGTTTTATTTATCAAAGAACCCGTGGTTGAAAAACGCGACCTCCCGCCTTTTAATTGGGGCGAATTTTTCCGCGGCATTTATGCTCCATTAAAAGACCACGATTTTCGCTGGGTTTTCTGGACCCGCTTCCTGATGGTGATGGGCACGTTTACCGTGCAGGAATTTCTCCAATATTTCATGCAGGATGTTGTCAGGGATTTTTCGATCTTCGGGGTCAAGCTGGCAGATAACGCCGAGTCGGCGGTCTCGTTCTTCTTCCTCGGACTTTTGCTGGGCGCCATTATCAGTTCACTCGCCGCCGGGATTTTGTCCGATAAATTCGGGCGCAAATTCATGGTCTACGTTTCGAGTGCGCTTCAAGCCATTGTCCCGATCGTGTTTATTTTCTTCGCGCCATTTTATCTGGTGGTCGGACTTGGATTGGTCTTCGGCCTTGGATACGGCGCGTATCAATCCGTGGATTGGGCTTTGGCCAGCGATGTTTTACCGTCACAGGATGACTACGCAAAAGACATGGGGGTCTGGCACGTAGCCATGACTTTTCCACAGGTGATCGCCACACCGATTGCCGGATTCATGCTCGATAATTTTCAGAGGGTCGGCGCGCAGACCGGCGCGCCAAATTTAGGTTACACAGCAATCTTCTCACTGGCAGTTTTGTATTTCATTCTCGGAACTGTGTTGGTAAGAAATATCCGCAAGGTGAAATAGAAAAGTTATGGCTCTCCGGGGTTTGCCGTGATTCTGTACACGGATTGAACGGATTCCACAGAATCTCACGGAAAAGCCTTTTAAAAAATCCGCGTTGATCCGTGTAATCCGTGTTCAAAAGGTTTCATCACGGCGATTCCCAATGAGCCAAAGTTATCACATCAATAAAAAATGGCGGCAGGATTATCTGCCGCCATTTTTATTTCTCGAAGATCCACTTATCAACTTCGCGCTTCCAATCGACCAGTTCTTCCTTCTTGAACCACAGCGCAACTTCTTTTTCGCCATTGGCAACTTCGTCAGATGCGTGGGTCAGGTTGCGGCCCACTTCGAGGGCAAAGTCATGTCGAAGCGTGCCCGGCGCGGCCTCGGTCGGACGCGTGGCGCCCATCGTCTGACGGACAGCAGCCACTGCATTCGGTCCTTCCCAAGCCATCGCCATCACCGGCGCGGAAATAATATAAGAAATCAATCCATCGTAAAACGGTTTGCCTTTGTGAATAGCGTAATGCGTCTCGGCCAGTTCCTTGCTAACCTGCATAAATTTAGCGGCAACCAAACGAAGTCCACGGCGCTCGAGGCGGGCAATCACTTCCCCGACTAGTCCGCGTTCCACGCCGTCCGGTTTTACAAGTACAAGCGTTCGTTCCATTTATTCTTTTCTCCAATATTCAAAATTATGGGCGACTTGTCAGTCGCCCATTTGGTTAGCGAAGTAATTCTTCAGCTTTCGTATACGCGTCCAGCGCCTCTTGCAGGCGATTGCCGCGCATATACGCGTCACCCAGCGCCTGCCAGATGGACACCTCCACCGGATAACGATAAAGCGCCTCACGCAGATCGCTGATGATCTCCTCGAGGAATTTCCCCTTGCGGATCAATTTATCGTACACTCCCAAAGCGGTGGAGATGTTGCCGCGCCCCAATTCGGCCTGAGCGTTAGCCAGCGAATCAGCCGACCTTGGCGTCAAGATGCCGGTTTGTTTTAACCGCGGCGCTGCTGTTTTCTTTTCCGGTTTCTGCGCAGGTTTCTTTACAGGCGTCGGCTCTTCAAATTCAAAATCCATCTCTCGCACGGGCTGTTTATTTGCTGACGGCGTTTCCTCAACAGGCGCGGCCGCTTTAAGATCTGCCGGATGCCAATCAGCAGGGTTGGCTGGTTGTGTGATCTCAGGTTCGGCATCACCCTGCAGCCAGGAAGGCAGGTCGCTTCGGGACTCGGCTCGTACTTGTAAAACC
>JAJYOH010000066.1 GCA_021796315.1 Chloroflexota bacterium | reverse complement strand
AAAAACCCGTTCCTGACCATAATATTCAACCAGGGTCATCAACACACGCAAAGCATAATCCGACTTCTTGGAAATTTTCATTGCATCTTGCCTCTATATACGACTTATCAAGTCGTTATTATGCGGCAAACCAAGAAGTTTGTCAAGGCTTTTTACAAGACCAAAATCAGCCTATCTCTTCTGTATTTATGCCCCGCCCTCGCCATAAACTGCCGGGTCGGTGGGAGTCACACCGCTGGGGTCGTGAACATAGACCCAATCGCCTTCTTTGGCCCAATTAAACAACCAGTGTGAATCACCGGCAGACAGGTTTACACAACCATGCGACTGAGGGTAGCCAAAATAGGTATGCCAGTAGGTGCCATGCAGGGCGCGGGCTTTGTCGAAGTACATCGTCCAGGGTACGTTTTCCAGATAATAGTAATCAGAGCGGTCAGCTTCGAAAGAACCGCTCATGTTTTCGAGCGCTTTCTTTTGATAAATTGGGAACAACCCAGGGCGCGTCCAGAAAGGCTTAATGCCAGTGGAAACCATCGTGGCAAAGACCAACTGGCGGTTATCATAAACGGCCAGTGTTTGTTCAGCCAGATCCACGTCAATCCAGCGACCATTGGTTACTCCATCAGGTGGATTCGTGTTCGGGAAGACCGCTGCTACAAGGCGGCCTTCCACCCACTCATCCGGGCCGATCAGATACCATTCCGTTCCTTCGATTTTTTGAGCAGAGTAAACCTGCACGATGTCAAAACGAGTAAGGCTACGGATAGGCGGGTTGTTTGGCAGGAAATTGGGCTCACGTATTACCTTTGTATCCGTCAATACCCATCCAAAGCCATTCTGCGGGGTGGCTATAAACTCCAGCCCTTGAAAAACGGGTATCGAAACACGGGAACCGTCACCGGGCATCCACGCGCCCGAGGGGAGTTGGAAGTAGACGCCCTTTCCAGTATCCACAACCCCGTTGTAAACAACATAGATGGTTCGCCCGCGCGGAATAATACGATTGGCGCCCTGTTTGTTGATCGCCGCCTCCAGACTCGGATAAAATTGAGTTCCGGTGGGGTTGACTTTGTAATACAGGTAGGGCAAGTCATTCAGACCGGGATCGGGTGAAAAGGCGGATAACGGCTGCTGTGGAAATGGAATACCAAAACGCGCCATCTCGGTCAGTGTTTCTGACGGTCCCAGCGGCACACAGTCATCCAGCGGCTGAAGATACACATCCGGGGTGCAAAGTACAGCGCCAGAATCATTTTCAGGTGGGAAATTGCTGCCAGCCTGGACAACCGGAAATGCGAATCCGAACATCAGGATGGAGAGCAAATTAATCAGGGTGCTTTTCACAAAAGTCTCTTCGCCTATTGCACTGCGCAACTGCCGCCACTACCCGGCGCCTGCTCCAATAAGCCGTTTTCAACCAACCATTGATGCACATCCTTAAAACCAGACCCGGACGAATATCGGCGGCTCACCACCAGGGAAGCATCTGCCTGGGCAAAATCGATCTTTTGATTGGCTTTCAAGTATGTCGCAATTTCCAATGTCTGTTGAGGAAACCAGTAGGCATTGACGTATTTGGCCGCATTGAACATATCCGCCTCGCTTGCATCTTGGGAGGCCATTAACTCCAGCAGCCCCAGCATCGCCATGCCATGATTACAATCGGGGAAATGGGTTGGGTTATCGCAGCAGGGCCGGTAGACACTGGAAGCTACTTTCAGCAGACGCGCCTGTTGATCTTCAGTCAATGGAAGGAATGTAGCGCTGGCATACAGATCCATTGGGGCCTTCGTTCCGAGTGTCCAGCCGCCTGTAGATGCAAAGTTACTGGCCTTGTCTTTCCCACCAGACATCATCTGCCCTTCGGTCAGGATCGGGTTTTTGTTCGTCAGGCCAAAGGCCCAGAAAAAGTTGAGCAGGAAATTGGCATTCTGCTGGTTAATCACAATCTGGGAACTACTTTCCTTTGTCAAAATGGCGAGCTGCTCATCGCTGAGGGGATGGCCGTTTTGTTTGTATAGTTCTATGAAGCGGGCCAAATCTATCGCGCCATATGCCACCATCTGCGGGCCGATATTTCCAAACGTAGCCGGGATTGTATAGCCTTCAGGTTGGAAGATCCCGTTAACATTTACCGCTGCCTTCTTGGCAGGCAGCGCCGCGGTTGCTGGTGTGGACTGTCTGCCGGTAAAATATCCCCCGCCAAATCCGGCCAGGAACACGATCAAGATAAACAATGCCTTTCGGGCAAGATTAGCTTGGCGCGCTTTTTGAGCAAGCATGATTTGACGGAGGGAATGGTCTGGTAATGCAGATGCGGTTTCAGGGGCCTGGGGTTCAAGGGACATGGTTTTCTCCTAAGGATTTTGCAAGACAGCCGAAACGACAATTCGATGATTATCCACCAGGTATGGATGGCACGATATCAACGTCACAGTGGCGTTCGGCGTTGGGTCCATCACCTCCACTGCCGTTGGAGCGACAATCTTCGTCCCGGTAATGACATAAGTGTACTGCCGCTGGCTCGTAAACAGGATGACAACATCACCGGGTTGGAGCCGGTCCAGATTACGGAAAACTTCGCCAAAGACGTCGTTGTGTCCCGAAAGAACAAGATTGCCGTTTTCACCCGGGTTCGGGGTCCCAAGGTGTTGAGCAACACCTAGTTTGAGCTGCTCCCAGCCATCGCCCAGTACAACCGGCGCATCCACGTCAATAGCGGGAATCTGGATACGGATGGCTTGATGGCTGGCCGGAGTGGGGATGGGCACATTCGCTAACGATTGCGCCAACGGACGTAAATGCTCCGGGATTTCCGCTTCATTGGGCTGCGCACCATTCGGACTATTGGGCGGTGTATGACCTTCGGGCAACACCACTGCTCGAATAAGAGGGGCTGGTACAAGTGTGGGTTGCTGAAAGGATTCTGCCACTTCACGATTGAGCGTTCTCAGAATGGAGACGCCGTTCAAAACCATGCCTGCAAACCCAACAACGGCCAGGATTTCCACAAACAAAAGGATACGATCCAGCCAGCTTTGTCGCGGTTTTTCGGTGGGAGCGCCTTTTTCAGGAACGACCCTTGCGCGCGCCCATGTAGAAACAACTGCCATCACCTGCCCGGTGGAGCGAAAGTGTTCCAGGCGCTCAGTGCGCGCTACCCGGCGTTTCTCCAGCAGTAGGTGACGCAGCTCCTGGATGGAAAGATCGTCCACACGTTTCTTAGTCATCCACTTGCCAACACTGGCCATCTTAATCGCTGGCGGGGATTGCCGTGTAGGTTTTTTGTCCGAACCACTTGCCAACGATTGGATTGGGTTTAATGAACAGCGCATTGATGGCCAGGGGACCAAGGACCCCGGCGAAGAAACCGATCCAATAAGCAAGGGGAAAATTGCCGGTCATAGCGAGAACTTTATCGCTCCAGAAGGCTTGGATGGGCACCTGAAAGAGCAGGATGATGAGTGAAGCCCGTCCGATATATTTGAAAATCACGGCCAAGCGGGCAATACGTTCGATTTGTAGCGCAAGGGAAAGCGCGAAGGCTATTCCCAGAAGAGCCTCCAGGGTATTCAAGAACAACGAATCGAACTGGCGGATGTTGAAATCGATGGTAGGTGGGAAGAACCAAACAAAGGCCGAGAGCAAAAGGCCCAAGAGAAGGCAGACCTGCGGTTTTTTGAAAAAGGCAGCAGGGAAGTTTTGAAATAACTCATAGCCCAGGATAAAGAAAAATCCGCTGATGAGCACCAAATCCAGGCTGAAAGGTAGCCCAAAGACTTCCAATTTCCGTCCGAAAAGTTCGAGGTTGAACGGCCAGAACGCGGAGATGCTCAACACTCCCACAACCTGCGCTGCCACCAAAAGCACCCATTTCAGCCAGGGGAGGCCTGTGCGGAGAACCAGTTTGAAGAACAAGAAAGCAAACAGACTGACCACGAACAGGTGCGGCAGGAACCACAACTGCACCCAATCCAGGTAATGTCCGTTGCCATAGAGTGCTTTGACCAGACGAGTGATGGAGTGTGCAAAATCCACTTTGGTAAAGGAAAGGGTGGCGAAAAAAATCAGCAAAATGATGAAAATGTAGGGTCTGAGCACACTGTCGAAGCGACGGCGGAGCAGAGTCAGGAATGACAGGTCCGGCTTGAAAAATATTCCCGACATGAAAAAGAACATCGGCATATGGAACGAGTAAATCAACTTGAAAAGGAATGGAGAAATCAGTGAAAAATCATTGTGCCCCATCACTACCAACAGGATGCCGAGGCCTTTGGCGATATCAATATAGTCGATGCGTGCATGGGGAGTTGGTGTTGGTCGAGATGGCGAAGCAATGGACATACTTAATCCTTCGGGAATTATGTTGTTTTCCAAGCCATAAAATAACCATCTGGAAAGGTTTGAACACCTTTCCAGACGGTCACTCAAACGGCGGATTCAAGCCACTACTTTGACTTTTCGTTTAACTTGAGATGTGACGATGGGCATCGAGACAATCAGGCTGAGAATTGCCACCCATACCGCCCCACCGATTTTCGCCACCAGCGGATAATTCCCAATCAAATTGGCGATCAGCAAAAACGCCAGGGCTATGCCAGCTGAAAGGGGTAAATAGATCAGGGCACTTTTGCGCGCTATTTCGGACTCAACTTGTTCGTGTTCCATAATTCATCTCCTTATTAAGATAGGTTGACTGGAGCCTGGCGATTCGCGTGGCGGATAGGGTTTTATTTCAATCGCCGGTTAGCCGGAAGTTTGATAAAGCGTAACCGCCAGGCTCCAGGGTTTGTTAGTCGCTGCCAACTCCCGCCGGGAGTTGGGACATCTCTGTATTTGTGCCCAAATTATTCACTGATCGGCGGATGGAAGGCTTGAAACCTTTCAAAAGCAGGGTGTTCAGTGTGACCGTAATCGAACTGATTGCCATGAACAGGCCAGCCAGTTCGGGGCTGATGATAACCGCGGCAAATGGGTAAAACAGGCCCGCGGCGAGGGGGATGCCAAGCGTGTTGTATATAAACGCCCAGAACAGGTTTTGCTTGACTTTGTTCATCGTTGCCTTGGCGATTTCGAGTGCCACAACCACATCACGAATATCGTCTTTGATCAGGATGACATCGCCGGTTTCTTTGGCCACATCAGTACCGGAACCAATCGCCATGCCCACATCTGCCTTGGCCAGGGCCGGCGCATCGTTGACGCCGTCGCCTACCATTGCTACTTTTCTGCCTGAATTTTGTAGTTTTTTGACTTCCTCGGCTTTATCCTGCGGCAAGACTTCAGCCAAAACCCGGTCGATGCCAACCTGGCGTGCGATAGCCTCCGCTGTGCGGCGATTGTCGCCGGTGATCATGGCTGTCTCGATGCCCATTTTGTGCAGGCGCTGAATGGCTTCTGCCGCATGTTCCTTGAGCGTATCGGCCACTGCAATCAACCCGGCAGGTGAACCATCCACTGCGATGAACATGACCGTTTTCCCATCCGTTTCGAGTTTCTCTGCCTTGGACATGAGCGGCCCAAAATCCACACCGCGTCCTTGCATTAATTTGCGGTTTCCCAACAAAATTGCGCGTCCACCAGCTTTGGCCTCGATCCCATGACCGGGAATGGAGTTGAAAGAGTCGGCATCAACCAGCGCCAACCCACGCGCCTCAGCGCCGCGCACAATCGCCTCGCCCAAGGGATGCTCGGAGTTTTTCTCGGCAATGGCAGCCAGGCGCAGGATGAAAGAACGTGAAGCGTCTAAGCCGTCATTCGAGATTACATCTGTTACAGATGGTTCTCCACGTGTTAGGGTGCCGGTCTTGTCGAACACAATCGTTTGCAGTTTGCTGGCGTTCTCGATGGCTTCGGCGCCCTTGAACAGCACGCCATATTCTGCGGCTTTACCGGTGCCGGCCATCATGGCGCTGGGTGTTGCCAATCCCACCGCGCACGGGCAGGAAATGACCAGAACCGTGACGGAGAGCAGCAGCGAAAAGCCAAAGACGCCAATTTCGCCCAGTTTATAGGGAGACATGATGAAGCTGGAATTCGGGTCAAAGAACAGCCCATATCCTACAAAGAACCAGAAAAGGAAGACCAACAGCGCCAAAACGTGGACGCCAAGAATGAAATGCCCGGCCACCCAGTCGGCCAGTTTTTGGATGGGCGCTTTGCTGGCCTGGGCGTCTTCCACCAACTTGATGATCTGCGCCAGGGCGGTATCCTTGCCCACACGAGTGGCCGTGAACTTGAAGGCGCCTGTTTTATTCAACGTCCCGCCGATGACATTATCCCCGGCTTTCTTTTCGACCGGCAGGCTTTCACCGGTCAGCATGGACTCGTCCACTGCGGAATAGCCATCCGCTACCAACCCATCTACTGGGATACTCTCACCAGGGCGCACCAGGATCAGGTCGTTCATTTCGACTTCATCTGCCGGGAGTTCTTCTTCCTTGCCATTCCGAATAACATGGGCAACCTTGGGCTGCAACTTCATCAGTTTGCGAATGGCTTCAGACGTGCGCCCGCGTGTCAGCGCTTCGAGCCAGCGTCCCAGGATGATGAAAACCGTCAGCAGCGCGGCGCTTTCAAAGAAAGTCGCACCTTCGCCGCCAAACCCGGCTTTGGGAAAGATGGTGTTGATCACCGCAATGCCATAAGCGGCCCCAATCCCGGTGGCGTAGAGCAGGTTCATATCCGTAACGCCATGTTTCAATCCGCGCCAGGAATTGGTAAAGAACTGCCGTCCCGGCCCCAGCACAATCGGGGTGGTGAGCAGCCCGATGACCCATTTGTAGGAAAGAAATTGGGGGACAAAGGATTTCAACGGTCCGAGCATATCGTAGAACGTCCCAATCATGACCACCAGGCCGATGCTCCCGGCAATCAACAGATTGCGTCCTTGGTGTTTGATTTCGTCTTCCCGTGCCTGGCGTTCGCGGTCGAGTGCATCTGCCCCGGCGCTGCGTTCAAGCGCTTCGTAGCCAACCTCCCGCACCGCGTGTTTCATCGCAGCGGGCGTCACTACACCGGGGATATATGTCACACGCGCTGTGTTCAAACCCAGGTTGACGACGGCTTCCTGGACCCCCGTGAGTTCTTTGAGTGACCCTTCAACATGATCAACACAGGAAGCGCAGGTCATGCCACGTACATCCAGGGTTAATTCAGAGGTTGGAACGCTGTAGCCAACATCGGCTACTGCCCGCTGCATATCTGGCAGTTTCACCAGTTGAGGATCGTATTCCAGGCTGGCTTTGGACGTAGCCAGATTAACGACAACGTTCGAAGTGCCTGGTAATTCCTTCAAAGCGCTCTCTACATGAGCCACACAGGATGCGCATGTCATCCCGGAGATGGGGAGCGATAAAGTTAGCGTAGATTTATTCATAAGACGATCTCCTTGATCATCAGGTAGATTGAATCAGTGTGTTGTATAGATCAAATAAACGGTGAAGTTCGGCCAAGCGGTTATCAGCAGACGGGTTGAATTGGATGATGCTTTTACTCGCATTTACCTGGCAGTGGAGCATCCGGATTTTTAACGCTTGCAATTCGGTCTGAACCGTGCAAAGTTGGCGGAGGACTTGTCCGCAAGGGGCATCATCTCTGATCAGGGCTTGGAGGCAGCCTAAGCTCTCGCCCACAGCACGCAAGCGCCGGATAATTTCCGTGCGAGCTTCATCCGGCATAAACTGAATCCACAGAAGTGCGCGAGTCTGCTGGTATTCGGAGGGTACGCACTAGTAGCGTTTCCAAGTGCTGACCCTCATGGTGCGGAAGCGGGTCAACAAAAGAAAACCAGGTTTTCCCTTCATGCCCGTGGGCAATCAGGGTGGCAGGTTTGGGCCCGTGTCCATAAATCAAAATGACGACCAGTTGGCAGTCACATTGTTCTGTCCCGTGATGAGGGCAGGTGCAGTTGGCATGAGCGTGTCGCGCCTCTTGCAGATCAAAAGTCAGGGTGATTTGCAAACCGAGGCTGCGTATTTGTTGCACGACCTGCTCAATGGCAATATCGTATGGTTGTTCCACAATCAAGAAAGGTGTTTTTTCCATAACTTTTCTCCATCATTGCATCCAGTATACGGCTCTGTTCCTTAGCCTTCCAGCGCCATCCCGCGTATTTTTATATAGGCACTTTTGCTTATAAGACAATTTCCCCCATCCAATAGACTCGGATGGGGGAAAAGATGAAAAAATATCCACCTTATTTTTAGGGCGTCATGCCGGGCATACTCTGATCAGCGCCATTCATCATGGGTAACGCAATATTTTTCGCTGGCGGAACAACCGCGCTGAGTGGAGAGAAACTAATTCCGTTCGGGCCAGTCCCGCTTACAATGGTCGCAATTACCTTTTTCTGCGCCAAATCCAAAACTGAGATATTGTTTTCGTAGATATTGGTGATGTAGGCAAAGCGACTGGACGGTTCAATTACAACTCCGTGGGCGCCTTGGCCTGTCTCTACTGTTCCTACCACGGTAAAACTGGATGTATCAATGATTGACACCGTTGTGCTGGGATCATCTTTGGTGCCCTGATTTGCCACAATAAGGTATTTATTGTTCGGTGAGACATAGACTTGGATTGGGCCAATTCCAACCTCGACTTTTCCGACCAAAGTGCGCGTGGCCACGTCCACCTTTCCAACAGCGTTTTCGCCGTTGAGCGAAAAATAAACAAACTTCCCGTCCGGGGCAAAGCCAACCTGTACCGGGTGCTGACCGACCTCGATATCGGAAATTTTTGTATTGGTTTGAGTATCGATCACACTTATGGTTGTTGATTTGGCATTGGCAACATATACCCACTTTCCATCCGGGCTAGGCCGCAGACCATGAGGGTATTCGCCAACTGGAATGATCGTAACAACCTGCATGGTCCCTGCGTCAATAACAGTGACCGTGTTGCCACCTCCATTCGTAACATAGATCGTTTTGCCGTTCGGTGCGATGACGATATGCGCTGGTTCCTTTCCGGTTGGAACTGTGCCCAGAAGTTGATAAGTACTGGTATCAATCGCCAGCGCCAGCGATTCGTGTCCACTTATCGCCCAAACCGTCTTACCACCCGGCGCAACTTGAAGGTTATGTGGTCCTTCCACTCCGGTAAGGGTGGTGATGACTTGATTGGTGGCAGCGTCAATTACAGTGATGCTGTTACCATATTCATCTGCCACCCAAACCGTTCCTTGAACGGGATTCTCTCCTATTGGTTTTGAATTGCAGGCAGATAAAAAGATTCCTACCCCAAGCAATAGTATCATTCCTGACAACGTAAATCTTATTCTCATATAAAGCTGCTCCTCTTTGTCGAATTTGATTTGCCAACTTTAATGCAACTTGGCGAAACAGTCTATAAGCTGTTCTGCTTATAAGGCAAAAAAAGCCTCTTTGGTTTGAGGCTTTTCACCGAATAGGGATGAAACTCGCTACTTTTGATTCTTAAAGGGGTTGGCTCAAATACTCATATGAACAGGGATAGTATAGGTGGAGAACATTCGCCAATGCCTGCCGAAACCCTGATGAATTTTGCAGTGCATTTTGGATGCAGGGTAACAATAATTGCGCAATAAGGACGTCTGTTGCAATTTCGAAATTGGCGCGCAGATTTGCATCGAAAAACCCCTCCCCACTGCTTGACCAGGCGTTGGCAAGATAAATGACTGCATTATCCATTAATTTGCTTGGTGTGGGTACATCGTAGTTGTGCATAATTTCTTGAACCTGTAAAAAATGCCCAAAAGGCTGCTTCTCTCCGGCCAGCAGTAATTTCAGTCTTTTATAAGCCGTGTTCGGGTCACGAATAGGAGACATCAATTCTCGCACATTATTCGATGCCGCTTTGCTCGGAGTGATGCTCTGTGGCAGGTTGTAGTATTTTCCCGTTTGAATGACAGATGCTTTTGACAATAAGTCAACATCCCACCAGCGATATTCGTCTGTATCCATTGTTCCAATAATGAACAGGTTGTTGGGAAAAGGAACCGGTTCGTCAAGGTGTATATCGCCCAGGCGCATAATACGGTTGTTTTGAATCTGAAAAGCCAGGTCGGCGAAAAAATTCTGAAGTTCAGCCGGGCTGATACGAGCAAAGCAAACAAGGAATGCCTTGTCGCTATTTTGAGGTTGTTGAACTTCTTCAAAAATACGCATTACCATCTCGGATGTTAACCGGGTCTGGATTTCGATAAGCCCGGATAGATTATCCCC
Source organism: Chloroflexota bacterium (assembly GCA_021796315.1). Next base: position 6,575 of record JAJYOH010000066.1, on the reverse strand, counting down.
CTTGGCCCACCAGGGATGGCCGGTAAGCATTTTAAGTTGTAATTTTTTCTTACCCCTGCCCGACAAAGTTTTTGCAAGTTTTTCAACCAACACTTCCTTGCCGCTCTCCTCTGGGCCGGCAAGAATGGCTAAAGGCTTGGTTTTCAGCGCTATAAATAGATTGGCAAGCAACATTTTATCGATATTCATGACGAGTCTCACGAGACAGATTCCCCCTTTTATCTGGCAGTCTTAAGAGTAAAGGTAAACGTGCTGCCCTGCCCATCGCCAGCCGACTCGGCCCAAATCCGCCCGCCGTGCGCTTCAACAAGGTGTTTGGCAATGGTCAACCCAATTCCAGAGCCGCCCCCTGCATTCCGGGAACGGGATTTGTCCACGCGGTAGAAACGGGTGAATAGATTTTTCAGGTGTTCGGGCGGAATGCCCATCCCGGTATCTTTGATGGAGATGCAAGTTTCATCGTCTCGCTGTACGCCAGCGATGATCACCTCACCGCCTTCAGGGGTATACAGCAGTGCGTTGCCAACCAGGTTGACAAGCACCTGGGTAATACGGTCTTCGTCAGCCAGTACGGGCAGGAGATCTGGAGATAGATTAAAGTGGAGTCTGATATTTTTGGATTCGGCCAGAGGGGAAAGCCGTTTGATGGTAGTCTGCACGAGGGCAGAGACGGCTACAGGGCGAATATCCAAAGGATAGGCTTTTGCTTCAACGCGGCTCAATTCTTGCAGGTCATCCACAAGACGTGACAACCGGTCGGCTTCGTGGTGGATTTGGTTGAAGGTTTCTGGAATGGCTGGCAAAACACCATCCACCAATCCTTCCATGTAGCCTTTGATGGAAGTCAGCGGTGTGCGCAGTTCGTGGGAAACATCTCCAATCAGTTGGCGGCGCATGGCTTCGACTTGTTCAAGTTGGGCTGCCATTTGGTTAAAGCGAGCAGCAAGTTGGGCAATTTCATCTGCTCCAATCACCTGAACACGTTCGAGGAAATGCCCTTCGGCAATGCGTTGGGAGGCAGCGCTGAGTGTCCGCACAGGTGCGATAATGCGGCGGCTGATAAACACACTAACGATCAGCGCCGCCAAAACGGATGCCAGAGCCGCATAGGTGAGCGACTCGAGCACACTGGAGCGAAAATTCTCAAACAAAGGGTCCATCATCGTATTTCCTTGCCCCTTGCCCGGTCCCATCCCCATGCCGCCGTTCATTACAGCCTGATCCATCGCACCCATGTGACGATTGAAAGCCACCGGGATGGTTAGGTTGGTGGTAATGGAAAGAACAATAACGCCAATCATAACAACAATGAGATTGGAGAGAAATAACTTGGCGCCGAGATGTTCACGAATGTAATTCATGACAGTAGCTTTCTACTAAAGTTAAAGCGGCTCGTCTTCAAAGCGGTAGCCCACGCCACGCACAGTGGTAATAATGGCATCATTCCCAAGTTTTTGGCGAACATGCCCTAGATGAACATCCACAACACGCGTCTCACCAAAATATTCGCCACCCCAAATTTTTTCGAGCAATTGCTCGCGAGTAAGCACCCGTCCGCGATTTTCGGCCAAGGCGCGTAACAGGTCGAATTCGATGGCGGTCAATTCGATGGGTGTATTATCCACATTGACAGTTCGCGCACCGGTATCCATACATATATGCTTGAAGGAGAGTAGAACATTATCCGCCCCGACGCTTTTTCCCGCTTTGAGCCGTCTCAGTGTTGCCTTGATGCGGGCAACGAGTTCGCGTGGGCTGAACGGCTTGGTGACGTAATCATCTGCTCCAACTGACAACCCGACGATTTTATCGGTTTCGTCAGTTCGTGCCGTGAGCATGATAACGTATACATCAGATTCGCGGCGCAGCCGGGAAAGCAACTCAATCCCATCCATGCCAGGCAGCATCAAATCAAGAATAACCAGGTCAGGTTTGAAGGCCTGGGCTGCTTTAAGTCCGGAATTGCTGTCTGCGGCGGTGTAGACTTCGTATCCTTCAGGCTTAAGGTAGGCGCTGACCAGATTGATGATTGAGGGTTCATCGTCGATAACCAGTATTTTTGTCATAATAAGATTGTACTCATAAAGCAAACAGGGCGAGCGCTTTCCCATTGGGAGTGCGGCGCCCGCCCTGTAACATATCCCGATTATTTCATTGCAGATTCTTCAATAAAAGCCCCATGCCAGGTGTGCAGGAAAACCTGCCCGCTATAACCATTGACGCTCAACATCCCGGCAACTTTTCCGTCTTTCTCAAAATCGAGCGTGTAATAACCATAGAATTTTACCGGGTCAGTAGCGGCAGTAGCGCCTTTGAGGTTGGCGTCGAGATATTTCTGGGCATATTCAATGGCTTTTTCGGGGGTAATATTCATTTCAGCAGATAAATCGGTGGGAACAGTTGTATCCCAGCCATCTCCACCCATCATACCGTTATTGCCTCCCATCATACCGTTGCTGCCACCCATCATTTGGGAATGATTCAAGCCACCATATTTGAGATTCCACATCATATTTGGGCCAAACTCGGGGTAAGCAGTCTGCGATGCCGGGTCGACGAGTAGTTCGAATGCGCCGTTTCCAGTATTGGTCTCTTTGACAACAACGTAAGCATTGTTATCAAAAACCATGACTTCGCTTACCTGCAAACCGTCCAAGCCAAGGGTCTTGATGTAAGCTTCGGCGGAAGTTTTAGCCTGATCAACGCTCAAAGGAGCAGCATTGGTGTTGTTGCTTTGGTTACCCATCATACCGGGGCCGTAGTTGTTATTACCGTTGCCACCCATCATTCCAGGACCATAGCCGTTGTTGCCACGTCCATCCATCATACCTGGGCCGTAGTTGTTGTTGCCATCACCACCCATCATGCCAGGGCCATAGCCATTGTTACCATAGTTGCCCATCATCCAGCCAGAACCGAAGCCATTTGACATTGCAAACACATTGCCAGCCATAAAAATTCCACCCGCCAGGACAAGAACGGCGAGAACAATCAGGGTATTGCGAAGTGCGTTATTCATTTTTTATCTCCTTTGGTTTTGATTACATTATTAGTATAGGCTCTTACCTTGAAGTACCTGTAAAGCGACAATAAAGATACTGTAAAGGTTATTTGCATCTGAATGCCGGCCTGAACTATTTCCATTGCATTATCCGTGTGTAGAAAACAAACATAACATACCAAAAACGTTCTCGTTAGCGCAGAAACACCTGTTATCTAACAGGCATTAATGCCTATATGAATTTCCAAATCTGCGCCTATATGGCGGTGCATGCTAATCACACCGTTACGCTTGTGGTTTGATCTTGCCGGGTTACCCATTGCTGTGAAAATAAACCCAAAATATATCAGTATAATCGTTACACCTAACTGATATTTTATAACGAGGAAGGTTATGGATTTTGATAGCCCCCATCAAAAGCTGAGCGAATCAATCTCAGGACACGCATTTGAAGAATATCCTGATGCCATTTACCGCTATACCCTGCGTCTTGTCCACCACGCCGAAGAGGCCGAAGACTTAACCCAGGAAACCTTCCTGCGTGTTCATCGCCACTTTTCAGCCCTGCAAGAACCAACCGCTATCAAGGCCTGGTTATATCGGATCGCCACGAATGTTTGCTATGACCGCTTTCGGCAAGCTTCGTTCAAATCCCAAAAATTAGAGATAACTTCAGAATTGAATATATTGGAAGAGCAACTAGAAGATTTGGATTCACCGGGGTTGGAACAGGTTATCGATCAGGCAGAGATGAGCGACTGCGTTCAGAAATACATTGAGCGGTTATCGGACGATCATCGCATGATTATTTTGTTACATGATTTGCATAGAATCTATATTCAATATGGTTTGCGCCCCCAAGGGAATTTGAACCGATGTTTAATAAAGGGGTGTAATGAATGGTCGCTTATGCAAATCAGCAATTGCTAAAGTAATGAAATGCTCCCCCATAATTTGTTGCACGACCCCGAAAAAAATACTGTGGGCAAGAGCAACAAGTCGGGGGAGGAATAAGCAACTCAAGAAATAGGGGAGTGCAACTCAAGAACCACAAAAAAGCGACACCAACTTGCAGGTAAATTGGGTATCGAACCATACCAAAACCTGAAGGAGGTGTCGCTTTGGATATTGTAATGTATTGTCAAACTGACGGGGATGAAAGATTGGCCTGCGCACAGGCAGGCTGCGAAGACTGTCTGAAAGCGCTGCTGTTGGAGAACGAAAACCTGATCTGGGCGGTAACGCGTGCGCAACGGTTTGGGCTGGCCGAGTACGTTGAGCTGAGAGAGGAAGGGCGGATCGGGTTTTGGCTGGCAGTCAAATACTACGACCCAAACCGTGGGGTGCGCTTTTCGACCTTCGCCTGGCAGATCATCCGGCTGCGGATTTGGAACCTGGTGGCACGGGTGTCCAAAGACGATGGGTACTTGACAACGGAGAACAATGCAGACCTGGGACAGCAAGTACTCGAGGCCTGGCAGGCTGAGCAGGTGCGCGAAGCGCTGGGAGCAGAATTGGCAAATCTGCCTGAGCCACACAGGCAGATTGTGGAAGCGCATAGCGGTTGGAATGGCCATCCACCCCAGACCTTCGCAGAAATTGGGGAAACTCGGGGTGTCAGTCGCCAGCGCATCCACCAAATTTACCAACAAGCGCTGCTCTTGTTGCGCACGCCAGGCCTATCCATCCGCCTGCGCAGCTTGTGTGAGCACGACAGCCGGGAACATTACCGCCAGGCGCTGCAGATAAACCACAAATGGCAGCGTAGTTATGGGGGGCGAAAATGAAATTGACCTGGATCCCGCCAACCCCTATTCTGGCCAGCGTTCAACTGGCAAATTCGCCCTTCCAGGGTTTGAGCAACCCCACTCGCGCCGAACTGACTGTGGGGCGCGAGATTCCGGCCAGCGCAAGACGGCTGCAACTGCCCAATTTCGTGGAGATGTTCCACTGGGACAGGATCCGTACCCACCTGCCGCTGAAGCTGCCCACCCCAGGCGAACCACCCGCCTGGGCAGGTCGTCACTGCCGCTCACACTACCAGTGGATTATGCCCGCCAAAGGCGAAGACCTGTCGGGCTTGGACGACTTCGACCTGATGTTGCGCCTGTGTGACTTTTCTCCCTGGCGGCCCTACTTCGCGCAACGCTTCCACAGCCAATACGGCCCGCCGCCTTTCGACCCACTCAGCCTGGGGTTGGGCATCTTCCTCGCGCACCACCAAAAGTGGGACTGGGCACGTCTGGCCCGCGAACTGCGTTCACCCACTCGCGGACAGGATTACTGTACCCGCCTGGGATTCGACCCGGCTGAACTGCCCGTCTCATCCACTTTTCGGATGGCTTTTCGCGAGACAAAGCCAGATTGGTTCACCGCCTGCCAGACCAGCCTGGTTCAAGGGTTGATGGCTTACCAACTCATCCCCACCCATTCCACCTTCCCAGGCGACCCACCCGAACAAGGCGTCTCCGTCTCCACCGATTGCCAGCTGATTGCCTCCCGCTCTCACATGATCTGCCGTCATCAGGTCCCCGCCTGTTCGGAACCCGGCCCCAAACGACCTTGCCCGGCCCGCGCAGCGGGTAAAGAAGGCTGCCAATGCGACACGCCAGAATGTCAGGGCCACTGCCGTTTTGCCGCCTGGCGCGACCCGCAGGCCGCCTATGTCTACTATTCTGGCTCCAACCAGCTCAGAAAAAACAACCCTAATCGGGCAAAGAGTGACCAGGTTCAGACTCAGTCGCGCGCAAAGCATCATTTTGGCTACAAATCCAAAGCATTTAACCTTGTGGATGATCGGCTGTCGCTCATTTGGCCGCTCACTGGCCCCTGCACCCCAGCTAACCGCAATGACCACCTGCTCACCATTCCCGGCCTCCAGGCTTTGCGCCAACGCTTCCCAACACTCAAAATTGGAGAACTGCTTGGCGATGCCGGTGAAGGCCACCCCGAAATCCTGCGATTTGTCTACCAGGAATTGCATGCCCTGCGCACCATCTGCCCCTGGCATGCCAAAGACGATGATGATCCCAACACCTGCCTGAAGCGCGGCTATGACGAAAACGGCATCTTGCTTTGCCCCAACGGCTACCGCCTCTCCAGTAACGGCCATGATTACCAGCGTCAAACGCTCAAATGGGTCTGCCGCCAAAAATGCATTCACCAACCCGAACCAGACATCCCCGGCGCGCCCGCCAACCTATCCCGAACCACTTGCCCTTTTGCCGGGCCTGAGCACCCCTTGGGATATTCCATCTCCACTGGTCTGGACTTGCCGGATGGCTCCACTCGCCTGGCTCGCGATACCCAATTCGGCTCCGAAACCTGGAAACTCCGCATCGGCAGGCAATCCTACTCCGAGAGCCGTAACGCCACGCAAGCCCGCAGGCAGCTCAAACGCTCCCGTTCTTTTGGCCTACCCAACACTGCTAAATCCATGACCATCAGCGATACGCTCTCGATTGCCTTCAACCTGGCCCGCCTGATCTTCGAAGCCTCCCGCCAGACTTTGCAACAGGCCATCCCGACCCAACAAGTTTGCTGAGCTAATCCCCACCTTCCACAACTCGCATGC
>JAJYOH010000552.1 GCA_021796315.1 Chloroflexota bacterium | reverse complement strand
AATTTTTATTATTTATTCATCACCAGTGATGGATACGCCGGTATTGCCATGTTCAAGAATAACGAAGAGACACTGCTGACAGGCGATGCGCTGATTTCCAGCGATGCCATCAAGCAGGGCACGGCCACCAATAGTATCCGCGCCGATTGTGCAGGCAGTAGACTGACACTGTATGCCAACCACCAGCAAATTGCCAGCGTCACTGACTCGAGTTTTAGCAGTGGCGATGTTGGTCTGATTGCAGCGGCGAACAAGACGCCCGGTGTGGATATCCTGTTCGATAACTTTATTGTCTTCAAGGCAGGGTATTAAAAATAAGGCTATCTGATTGCAAAACCAAGGAGGAACCATGTTCATTTCTGTTCCATACGACGTAGGCGTACCGTGGGTGTTGATCGCGGCGCTGGCGGTATTTAGTGTCGGCGCCGCGATCGTTCTGACATTGATCATTTCAGTCGTTGAGTCAATAGTGATGTTTTTACTTAAGTGGGACAAATTTGGCCGATGCCTGTGGGCTTCATTATTGATGAATGTGACTTCCACGATCTTTGGCGGTGTGCTGATCGCATTGGGATTGTTCGGCGGTTCGTTCATTTGGCTGGCGGCTGCCTTTGTGCTTTCCGTGTTGATCGAGGGCGGCGTATTGATGTTGATGAAGCGCGGCGCGGCGCGTCAAAACTGGATCGTAAGCCTGATTGCCAATCTCGTGAGCTATTTGTTTATCATCCTGCCTTTTACCTTGTTTAGTTCTTGATGAAATAACTCAGCCTGCCAGTGCTGACTGGTCTTGTTCACGGCGTTTCAGATGCGGCGGCGGGATTTTGGGGTTTGGCAAGTATTGATGCTGAATTTGCTCCCCACCGTTGATTACATCCTGCTTTACAACGCGCTGGCTTTCGGATTGCAACCAGTGGTCGGTTTGCTATTGGATACATTTACGTGCCGCGCTGCCGCAATTCATCAGGGCGCGGCAAGCAATCATATCCGGGCGGAAGATATGTGAGGGCACCAATAGCCCAGGCCAAACGGGACAGAATCAACATACGCTTATCGTGGAACAAATAGTGCTTGCACTGATAAACGGAGGAATCGATGAGTATCACAGAATTCGTCGCCATGGATCGGCTTGCTGTCCGCGAAAGCACATCAGCATTTCCGGTGCGACCCAACCAGGCAACACAAATCAATCATTCGGGCGATCCAGGCAATTGATCTGTCTGGAGTATATTTTAGGGGACAAGAAGATAATCTTTCGATATAATTGTGTTCCTGCTGCTTTATAGGTTATGACATGCCCAATCATCTGATCGACGAAACATCCCCCTATTTGCTTCAACATGCCTACAACCCCGTGGACTGGTTCCTTGGGGCGAAGAGGCGCTCGCAAAAGCCCGCGCGGAAAACAAACCCATCTTTCTTTCCATCGGCTATGCAGCCTGCCATTGGTGCCACGTCATGGCGCACGAGTCGTTTGAAAATGCAGAAACCGCCGCATACATGAACGAGCACTTCGTCAGCATTAAAGCAGATCGCGAAGAACGCCCTGACCTCGACAGCATTTACATGCAAGCCACCACCGCCATGACCGGTTCGGGCGGCTGGCCTATGTCAGTTTTTCTCATGCCCGACCTGCGTCCGTTCTACGCGGGCTCCTACTTTTCACCTGTCAAACGCTGCAACATGCCGTCCTTCCGTGATGTGCTGGGCGAACTGGTCAACGCCTGGGAGAACGAACACACTGAACTCGAGCGCGTCGGCAGCCAAATGGCGCAACACCTTCAACAAGTCCCCATGCAATCCCAGAACAATACATCTTTTACACAGGAAGATTTACGAAGAGCCGCCGCTCAAACGCAATCTTTTGGGCGGCCAAGTTCCCAAAGGAGAACTCGATGAAGGCCGCCGATCAATCAAAATTCGTCAAGGGTCTGCAACAGGCCTGGCATAAAGAGCAGCTCAGTGAACGCATTTATCGCGCACTCGCCCAGCGCGAAGCGAATGAAGTCCGGCGCAACGTCTTGCTTAACCTGGCCGAAACCGAACAACGCCATGGCGAACGTTGGGCCGCGCGTCTGCGCGAACTTGACGCTGAGATGCCACCCTATCGGGATTCATTACGCGATCGGGTCTGGCGATGGGCATTGGTGCAGAGTGGCACTGATAATGCCCTAAAATGCATCGAAAGCAGTGAAAACGATGATACAGAGATGTATGAATCTCTGGCACAATTGGCGCCAGGCGACACCGATCGAACTGCGATTCAGGCTGTACTGCACGACGAAGAGGTGCATGGTGGCGCGATGCAAAGAATCAGTGGTCCTGCCTCGATTGGCCCTCAGGCGATGCTGGATACGATCCTGCATCGTGAGAGCTGGCACCGGCGTGGCGGCGGCTGGATTGGTCAAGCCATCTACGGTGCGAACGATGGTTTAGGCTCTGTGTTTGGAATTGTCTCGGGCGTGGCGGGCGCAACGGCTGGCGGCCCTGCGGTGCTGATCGCCGGACTTGCGGGTATGCTGGCCTCGGCCTTGTCGATGGGTTCCGGTGCATATCTGGCCACCAAAGCCGACCGCGAAGTCCATGAGGCCGAAATTCGACGCGAGCGCCAGGAGTTGCAGCAAAACCCAGAAGAGGAACGGGAAGAACTAGCGCTGTTCTATCAACTCAAAGGTGTGCCGGAAGATGAGGCGAAGACTCTGGCCGCGCGCTTGATGGCTCAACCTGAATCTGCGCTCAAGGCACTGACCAGCGAAGAACTGGGACTGTCGGAGCAATCGTATTCCAATCCGTGGAAGGCAGCCTTATCAGCATCACTATCAACAGCTGTGGGGGCGTTTGTCCCGATCGTGCCGTTCTTCTTCACCAGCGGTTACCCCGCGATCATTTTTTCGTTTGTCATCAGCACTGCAGCCCACTTTTTGATTGGCGCAGCTAAAACAGTAGTGACCGGTTTAAGTCCCTGGCGCAGCGGCGCTGAGATGACCATCGTTGGCCTGGGGGAAGCCTTAATCACTTATACGTTGGGATTCAGTTTTGGGTCAATGGTGAAGTAGGCTCCCCACAGGATACTACAGAACGCCTGACGCCAAGCAAGCCAAAGGAGATGACAATGAATAAGTACCGTGTGGTTTTCCATCTTGATGAACCCAGCAAGGGTCGCGCCGACCAGGTGTTCAGGAACATTGAAAACCTGCTGGCCGACCTGGGTGAGAACAATGTGGAAGTCGAGTTGGTCGCCAATGGCGGCGGCGTAAAAGCGCTCGTCAAAGGCCCCGACTCGTACGCAGAACAAATCGAGCCACTTGCCGCTAAGGGAGTTCGCTTCGCTGCCTGTGCCCATTCCTTGAGCATGTTAGGAATCGCCAGGGACACACTTTTGGAATCGGTCGAGGTCGTCTCATCCGGCGTGGGGGAACTGGTCAAAAAGCAGGCGGAGGGGTGGGCGTATATCCGGCCCTAACATGAATCAGGTAATTCTCTCGTTGATCTTTGGCAGCTTGATCGGGTTCTCTCTCGGACTTCTGGGCGGGGGAGGTTCCATTCTGACCGTGCCCATTCTGGTTTACGTGATCGGCCAGGATGTTCACGCTGCCACGGGGACCTCGCTGGCCATCGTCGGCGGGAGTGCCCTGTTGGGCGCACTGGCCCATAGCCGCAGGGGGGACGTGCGCATCAAGAGCGGCCTCGCCTTCGGGCTGATGTCCATGATCGGTGCGCTCCCAGGCGTGTGGCTGAACCGCCTTGTCGCCGGGAAGGTGATCCTGTTGCTGTTCGCCTTCCTGATGATCGCCGTGGCCGTGGAAATGTTGCGCAAGAAGGTTGCCCAGGGGCAACTCCAAACTGCTGGCATGCCCAGTGAAGCCTACACGCGAAAGGATTGGCTCCGCTTGCTAGCACTCGGTTTGGTGGTAGGCCTCCTGACCGGCTTTTTTGGAGTGGGTGGAGGATTCCTCATTGTGCCCGCATTGGTATTGGTGGGAAATTTCCCCACCCATCAGGCCGTAGGAACTTCGCTCTTGATCATCGCGATGGCTTCGGTCTCTGGCTTCTTGGGGCATCTCAGTTTCGGGACCGTAGACCTCACGATCGTGGGACTG
>JAJYOH010000065.1 GCA_021796315.1 Chloroflexota bacterium | reverse complement strand
CTGGATCCCTTTATGGGGTCTGGTACAACGATTTTTGTCGCTCAACGAATGGAAAGAAATTCAGTCGGTATTGAAATTTTGTCTGAGTATTTCAAAGCGGTTCAGCAAAGCTTGAAACCTATTGTGGAAACACGCCCCGCGCAACTGGCGTTACTTGAGAAGAAGGGAAAATATGCGACAAATAAATCTAAATGACGTTGTTAATTTTGTTGAAGGAAATATTGGAGAGTTTCATGAAAGGCGCGCTGCAAGTCTCCAGAGTTTGAAATTGACGCAAGTCCTGAAAAGAAAAAATCCTTATCTGTTTAAAGCAAAGAATATAAATGATGCTCATGACTTGGTTAAATTGATTATTGATGCACATTTATCTTCCCAAGAAGAGACAGTTTTTGGCGAGTTCTTGGAAAAACTTGCAATATTTGTGTGCAGAAAGGTTTTTGATGGCAGAAAATCTTCTGCTGAGGGAATCGATTTAGAATTTACACGGGATAATGTTTTATACATTGTTTCTGTAAAATCTGGTCCTAATTGGGGTAACAGTAGTCAAATCAAGCGCATGGTAGAGAATTTCAAGCAGGCAAAACGAATTTTGCGGACAAGTAATAATAAAGCAAATATACAGGCAATAAATGGATGCTGCTACAGTAGAGAAAGCCAGCCTGATAAAGGGGATTACTTAAAACTTTGCGGTCAAGAATTTTGGGAATTTATTTCTGGTAATGATCGTCTATTTATTGATATAGTCGAGCCACTTGGCTATAGAGCTAAAGAACATAATGACCAGTTCCTTGTTGAGTATTCTCGAATTTTGAACATTTTTACACAAGAATTTATGGGCAATTTTTGTGTAAAGGGTAAGATAGATTGGGATAAGCTGGTTAGATTTAATTCAGAGAAGAAATAAATCATTCACCCCAAAATATTTCTTAGTTAAAACAAGAGCCGCCAAAACAGCGGCTCTTGTTTTAACTATACCACGCTCTCCGCCACCTTCTGACCATAACCCATCAATGCCTTGACCATCTCTTGTGTGCGGCCTTCGGCATAAACTCTCAGCACCGGTTCCGTTCCCGAGGGGCGGATCAACAGCCATGAGTCATCGGCCATGATGTATTTCACGCCGTCGCGCTGGCTGACTTCGCTGACAGACTGTCCGCCGATCTCTTGCGGGGCTTGCCTGGTCAGGAACTCGGTCATCTCTGCCTTGGCAACGGGACGGCTCAGGCGCAGGTCGACGCGCTCATATAAAGCGGGACCAACTTCCTCGAGCAGGTCATTCACCAACACGCCCAAAGGTTTTCTCGAAGCCGCGATCATCTCAACCAGCAAGAGTCCCATGATGGGACCGTCGCCCTCGGGGATGTGTCCCTTGAATGAGATGCCGCCCGATTCTTCGCCGCCGATCAGCACATCTTCCTGCATCATGTAATCGGCAATGTGATTGAAGCCCACCGGCGTTTCATAAACTTTCAAACCATAATTTTTGGCGAGACGGTCTATCATGCGCGTTGTCGAAACTGTTCGCACGACTGCGCCGCTCATGCCGCGTTTCTCGACCAGATACTTAAGCGACAGCGCCATGATCTTGTGCGGATCGACGAAGTTGCCGCGCTCATCCATCGCGCCGATTCGGTCCGCGTCGCCGTCGGTCACGACGCCGAAATTGCCCATGCCCGAACTGACAGCGGACGCCAGCGCGCCGAGATTCTTCGCGATGGGTTCGGGATGCACGCCGCCGAAACCGGGATTCATCTCGCCGCGAATCTCGGCGATGTCGCAGCCTGTGCCTTGCAAAAACGCCTTGATCACGCCGCGGCCAGAACCATACATGGCATCCACAACAAAACGCTGCGGATTTTCTGCGATGATGTCGCTGTTGATCAACGTGCGCAGATGATCGAAATAAGCAGGCAGCGGATTGAATCTTTGGATCAGGTTCATGGCGCGCGCCTGCTTGAAATCCATCAGGTTGGGGCCGCGCGCCTGCTCTTCGTTGTCGTTGATATAGACTTCCACGCGTCGGCATTGTTCGTTCAATGCCGAGCCGCCGAACGCGGCCTTGAGTTTGACTCCGTTATAACGCGGCGCGTTGTGCGAGGCCGTGATCATCACGCCCGCGATGGCATGATTATTTTTGACCGCGTAGGAAATGGCCGGTGTCGGCGAATCGGATTGCGCCAACAGGACGATGAATCCGTTGGCGGCCAGCACGCGCGCCACCTCGCCCGCGAACCGGTCGGACAGGAAGCGGGTGTCGTAGCCGATGACGATTTTCTTGCCGTCTCGCGACGTATCAACGCCACTCGCAGCACGAACGGTCGGGTCGGGCCTGTTCTCGCCGCTGTCGGTTTTGTCCCAGCCTTCGGACGCCACCGCGTCGGCGATGGCTTGAGCGACAATACGAAGATTATCGAAGGTGAAACTATCAGAGATGACGGCGCGCCAGCCGTCTGTTCCAAAATGAATGGGCATGATTTTCCTCCAAAAGATTTTTAACCGCAAAGGGCGCCAAGATCACAAGGAAAACAAAAAAGTCTTAGCGGGCTTTGCGGTTCATTATTGCTAAGGTGTTGGGGTGACTGTGATGGTCGAAGTATCGGTGACAGCGATTGTGGGAGTGGCAGAAGGCTGCCAGTTGGGGGCGGGCGTTGCTACCTGCAGGGCGAGTTGTATCACCCAGCCTTCCAATTGAACGCCATTCTTAACTGCGGTTACGTGCGCCCATGTCCAGCCGCTGAGTTGCTGCGTATCGGGCAATACCTGGACGAAGGTGTAGTTATCAAGTGTGGCGATATATTTTCCGTTGGGTGATTCGCGCAGGAACGCGCCGCCTTGCTCGGATACGATGCGCGCATAGACGGGAGTCGGCTCGATGGTGAGGGTCACGGTCGGTGTGTCGGTGGGGGGCAGAGTCACTTCAAAGGTGAGCGGCACAGGTGTGACTGCGGGGGTCCCTGTTGGAGTCGCTGTCTCGATCAGGGGGGTGGAAGAAGGCTCGAGTTGAGAAGTCGGCTCCGAAGTCGGCGGCAGGTTCAAGGTCAAAGTGGGAAGCGAGTTGGGAATGGTCTGCGATGCGGATGCCGGAGTCCAATTGCCTCCGCTCATTTGGGATACAAGCGTCACAACCAAAACGAGCGCCGTCGCCGCGCTGAGAGTAAATCCTTGAACGTTCGTTGGCAGGAATCGCAAAGCGGCCAGCGTGATCAAACCGAACAAACTGGCCCATGCAAAGTGTACAAAGAAAACCAGCAAGCCGTTTGGCCAAATGTGAGCAATGCCGCTGCCAAGGCCAAAGCCGCCCGCGCTGAGCGGCACAAATAATTCGTAAGCCAGCATTACGCTGGGCAGGACCGGTTTGTCTTCCGAGCGGATAAAGGAAAGTGTCAGGATGACGGCAGCCAGCGCCAGGATGATCAGATCGGGCCACCACAAACTGCTGTGAATAAATGCCTCGTTCAATGTGCGCGGAAGAAAGGCGCGCACCGCAAAGCCTGACAGTACACCGATCACAAATATCAACGCGGCGCTGATGAGCAAAGCCATGAAGGTCTCGAAGAAGTAACGCACCGATCCGGTAATGGCCGCCAGCAAAAGTCCGATCCAGGGAGTCATCAGTGGCGCAAGCAAAATCCCGAACATCAGCAGAGCCTGCGAATCAAGAATGTAGCCGAGGCCGAGAATGGCTCCGCACAAAATGGCGAAGACGAATAATTCATAAGATGGATAGGCGCGCTTTGCCAGCGATTGAAGCAGGCCAGCGCGGCCTTCCGCATCGTTCGGGATGACGATCTGGCCGCGGCGACGTCGGCGGGCGCGTGCGGCCGAAGGCGCTTCACGCGGAAGCCGCGGTTCTTGTGATGGAAAGTTGGGATCAGGATTGGTCATTGCGGAAAGTCCGTTGTTCTTTTCAGAAAGTTCGTTTTCTATTTGCGGAGACTCGCGATAATGCGGATGGGTTTATCCAACAGGTCAAGCGCATCGAATATGGTTGGGACAACCAGGTCCGCGGCGAGAATTGTTTCAACCGCTGCGCCTTCAGCGGACATGACACAAATTCCAAGTGCGGCGGCTTTGAGCATGGATGCATCGTTGGCGCCCTGGCCGATGGCGACAACGTGCTTCGCGCCAAGTTTTTCAACGAAAGCGCGCTTCTGTTCCTGTTCATTGCCTTCGGTCAAACGTGTTGCGACAAGATTAAGCTGCTGATCGATCACCGATTGCCGTCCGTGTGTATCGGCTGTCAGCAGGTGAACCGTCAACCGGTCGCGGATGGATGCGATTCGTTTGGCGAGTCCGTCCAACAGAACGCCATCAACCGCCAGCGTTCCATTGACATCGGCCACAAGATGTTCAAGCCGCAGGTTGCCGCGTCCGGGGATGTTGAGTTCGATCATCCTTCCAATTATAACCTCTGGCGATTACATAATTACCTTGAAGCCGTGGATAAGATGGAGTACGATAACGATCATCAGCGTCCAAATGCGAGGTTGAATTTCTAATGAACAACGAACTGCATTCTGTGGAAATGATCGAAAGAGGAAACAATAATCAGCGCGGCAATTTGCTGGGCATTCAATCGTTCATGACGACCGCCGATTACGTTTCAGGAGCGGCGTTCTTCGCAAAATTAAACAGCTATTTGGAATCTGCAAATCAAAGAGGCTGGATCAACGAACGCACCATTGTTATCTGGCCGGAATACATCGGCGCATGGCTGGTCATCGCGGGCGAAAGCCGGCGCGTGTATGAAGCCGAAAATCTCAACGATGCCATGCTGGCGCTTGCGCTGCGACACATTCCTCAACTTGTCATCGGCCTGCTTTCCGCAAAAGAAAAAGATAAACTGGCCGCGAGTCTCTTCCGCACCAAAGCCGCGAGCATGGCAACTTTATATCATTCGACTTTTTCCGCACTGGCTAAAAAATATTCTGCCACAATTGTTGCCGGCTCGATTTTGCTTCCTGCGCCGAAGGTGCGTGATGGAATTATCATAGCTGGCAAGGGATCGCTTTATAACGTTTCTGCTGTTTATAAATCAAACGGACTGGCTTATCCAAACCTGACTTATAAACTTTTCCCCATCGCCTCAGAACTTGACTTTGTAGCGGCCGCGCCGACGAATGAATTTTTCCCCGCCTTCGACACTCCGGCTGGCAGGTTGGGCGTGATGGTCTGTGCGGACTCATGGTATCCCGAACCGTATCAAAAACTGAAATCGCAAAATGTGGATTTCATCGCCGTGCCATCGTACATCCCTGAACGCGACGTGTGGGACAAACCCTGGCAGGGCTATACCGGTGCGTCCGCGCCCGAGGATGTAGATAAAGCTGATGTGGGCCGACTCACTGAAGGTCAGGGTTGGAAGCGATACGCGTTATCGGGACGAATCCAGCAAGCAGGAACAAAGTCCGGCATGACAGTTTTTCTGCGCGGCTCGTTGTGGAACCTGCACACGGATGGCCGATCCATTCTCGCTGTAAATGGCGACGCGATGGAAGTCAAAAGCAACGAAGCCGCGATCATCAATCTGTGGCTGTAAGTTTTCGCTCACGAGCAACCCCTCGTGCGTGCCGCGCTCGACATTCGCAATTCTATTTCAAGGGCATAATCTTTTCAGGCTTTTGCTGATTTTTGACAAGTCCCCAATCATGACGAAGTTCATCCTGCCGCATGGATGCCCATTCAATGACCAGGCCTAATGCGCGTGCAGGCAGACTGCCGGAAAAAACCGCCAATGTATTAATGTTGATCCACGCTTCGTCGTCACCATAAAACGCATGAAAATGCGGCGGATTGTGATCGTCGTAATACATGCGGATGATGATGCCATAAAAGCGGCAAATCTCAGGCACGGGCAGGTTCTTCTTTGAGGGCAGGAAATAGTTCTTCGGGCTTTTTGCCAGTTAATTTCAGGTATAACGAATCTGCGTCGAGGTCAATCTCATCCGACCAGGACAACCATCTGCCATTCTCTATCGAGAATTTTTGGAAATTCTCGTAGCGATCCCAGAATGTAAAAACACCCTTGCCAGCAATATTGGAAAGGTCAACTTCGCCAGTTGTGCCATCATCGAACTTGAGCCAGATTTTGTAGCCATCCAGCGAGCGCGCTTCTAAAATTTTGGGTGTAGACATAAGATTTTCCTTACGAACAATCACCGTGTATTGTTATTTTTATTATACAACGGAAAATATGCCTATCTTCGGCCCTCCCCATGTTAAATTGCATTTCATGCCACTTCTCAGCTTGCCCCAAATCCAATAGATTTGGGCAAGCTCATTACAGTGTGCTTCGCGAAAGGTGTCGGTTAGGACAAGTGGGGCTTAAGCTTTTTCTCGATTGAATTGTGTTTCGTAAAGTTGGGCGTATAAGCCGTTGAGTGTAAGCAGCTCCTCGTGTGTGCCGCGTTCGACAATTTTGCCGCGATCCATCACCAAAATTAAATCCGCTGCCAAAATCGTGGACAAGCGATGGGCGATGACAATACTTGTTCGTCCGGCCATGACGCGCTTCAATGCTTCCTGAATCAAAGATTCAGATTCGCTGTCGAGGGAACTCGTGGCTTCATCCAAAACCAGAATGCGCGGGTCTTTCAGGATCACACGCGCCAGGGCGATGCGTTGTTTCTCGCCGCCGCTCAAGCGATAGCCGCGCTCGCCGACAATCGTGTCGTAACCATCGGGCAAGTCCATGATGAAGTTGTGAATGTTGGCTGCCTTGGCCGCGGCCTCGATCTCAGTTTGCGTCGCGTCGGGTTTGGCATAAATCAAATTCGTGCGGATGGTATCGTGGAACAAATAATTTTCCTGCGTCACCATTCCGATCTGCGCCGAAAGCGAATCGAGCGTGACGCTGCGCAGATCATGTCCGTCGATGCGAATGGTCCCGCCGGTGGGGTCATACAATCTTGGGATGAGATACGTCAGCGTGGTTTTGCCAGCGCCGGATGGGCCGACCAACGCGACCAATTTTCCAGCGGCGGCCTTAAACGAGATTCCTTCCAAGGCGACCTCGCGAGCCTGGGATGTCCACTCCGCTTCACCGGAGGAAGATGCGTCGCTTCCTCCTCGACCGTTGCCGGACTCCGCTAAATCATCTTTCTTCGTGCCTCCATTTGAATCCGCCAAAGATAAAACCGCGCCGACGTTTTCCATCTTGCCATAACGTTTGACATCCTTCAGAAGTTTTGTATCGTCCACTTTGTAATTGAAAGTGACGTTATCAAAAACGAGTTCGCCCTTTGAAGTTCCGAGAGCGATTGCATCGGGTTGTTCGATAATATCCTGCGGCAGGTCGATGACTTCAAAGACGCGTTCGAAGCTGACCATGCTTGTGCTGAAATCAACCGGCGCGCCGGCCAGCCCTTGAAGCGTGCCATAAAGTTGACCGAGGTACGAACCGAAGGCGACGATGGTGCCGATGGTGAACGCGCCTTGAATCACGTAATAACCGCCGAGACCGTAGACGAGCGCCGTGCCCACCGCGCTGACCAGTCCCATGATGACGAAGAAGGTCGAGCCGACCACTGCGCGGCGGATGCCGATATCGCGCACGCCCGCGGCACGCTGATGGAAGCGGGCTTCTTCCTCGTGAGTGCGTCCAAATAATTTAACGAGCAGCGCGCCGCCGATGTTGAGAGTCTCGTTCATGTGGGCGTTCATCTGCGCGTTGAGTTCCATCGCCTTGCGGGCAATGTCGCGCAGAACGTTACCAAGTCTGCTGGCGACGAGGATGAAGAGCGGCAGGATCAGCACGCTGACAACCGTCAGCTTCCATTGCAGGGTCAGCATCACGGACAGAAGCGCGATCAACTGAATGACGTTGGTGATGATGTCCGTGATGGTGTTGGAGATGGCGTTCTGCGCGCCGACCACGTCGTTGTTGAGGCGGCTCATCAACTCGCCCGATTTCGTGTTGGTGAAGAATCGAAGCGACATGCGCTGGAGGCGCGAGAAGAGCGCCGAACGCAGATCGTAGATGACGCCTTCGCCGACGGTCGAGTTGAGCCGCCGCTGAATAACGTTGATCCCGCCTTCGAGCGCGGGGATGAAAAGCAATGCCACGCCCAGCCAGATGAGACGGGTGATGTCTTTGGATGGGATGACCACGTCGATCATGTTGCGGAAAATGAGCGGGGTCAGCAGGGACAGTCCCGTGGTGAGCAGGATCATCACCAACATCCCGGCAATCAGTTTCCAGTAAGGTTTGGCGTAATTCAGGACGCGTAATAATAATTCTTTGGTCACCTTGGGCTTTTGATCGCCCGAGCGCATGTATGAAAACCAGCTATAGCCGTGCATTTTTATAAGTCTCCTGGTCTGCTTGTCGCTGGTCGGCTAGTTTTTGAACGATAAGGTTTTGACCAGCCGACCAGTAGACTATAAGACTAGATGACCAAACGTGCAACTGGACGAGTGGGGAGGTTAATGAAAGTCTATGATGGGGAGGAATGTGAAGGGTATAATTTCAGCGATGGAAGATTTAGATTTAGTTAACTATAGTTATGAGCAAGGAAAACGTATTCTTGAGAAAAGGGGATATGACGCTCTCAAGGAACAAGGTCAATTTTTAACTCCGCCGAATACTGCACATTACATGGCAAAAAGATTGGGCCAAATTCAATCTGGCGCGACTATTATTGAGCCATCCATTGGGTCGGGCGTGCTCGCATGCGCTGTAATTGAAAAACTTATTGCAGAAAATCAGTCAACAGAAATTTGGCTGGATGCTTACGAAACAGATATAGAACTCTGTGGTGTCGCTCGTAGTATGCTAACTCTTGCAAGCAAAAAAGCCGAACAAAGCAGAATCAAGATCCATTGGCAGGTCTTTCAGGAGGATTTTGTGCTGGCTTGCCTGCCTGAACACCAGCCATCTCTTTTTGGCACGGAGCAATCACGTCGGAAAGCCTATGACTTTGTTATCAGCAATCCTCCTTATTTTAAACTTAATGCAGAGGATAAACGCGTAAAGGCTATTGCTGGAAAAATCAATGGACATACCAATATCTACACTATATTTATGGCGCTAAGCACAAAACTACTTGCCCCGGATGGGAAGGCTTGTTTTATTGTGCCTCGCAGTTTTTGTTCGGGCGTTTATTTCTCGGAATTTCGCCGTGATCTCCTGAGAGATGCGACCCCGTTGGCAATTCATGTTTTTCAATCACGCAATGATGTTTTCAAAGGCGATAAAGTTTTACAGGAAAATGTCATATTCTCTTTTGAGAAACTATCCCAACCGAAAGAGAAAAGATATTGGGCAGGCTCTATAAATATTTCGGTATCCAAAGACGATTTGGATTTAAATGAAAACGTACTTAGTCGTCAAGTTTCATTTCAACATTTTCTAAATGACCAAGATGGACAAGTGTTTTTTAGATTACCTACAGGTGTTCATGATGAGCAAATTTTAGATGCAGTTGACCATTGGGATGGTTCTCTTGAAAAATATGGCTGGCAAGTTTCCACAGGGCGGGTTGTGCCTTTTCGAACTGAACAATTGCTCAAAGAAAAAATAATAACAGGGAACGGGACAGTTCCTTTGCTCTGGATGCAAAACGTCAAACCCTACCATGTTGAGTATCCACTGAACGGATTTGACAAACCACAAGCCATTTCTACACAAGATTCCATTCTGCTTGTTCCCAATTCAAACTATGTTTTATTGCGGCGGTTTAGCTCAAAAGAAGATCGCCGTCGTTTAATTTCTGCCCCATTGATTGGCAAAGATTTTAATTTTGAGCAAATTGGCTTTGAGAATCATTTAAATTTTATCTACGGTAAAAAAGGCGCTCTTTTGCAATCTGAAGCTGTTGGTTTGTCTGCGCTATTTAACAGCGCAATCATTGACCGTTATTTCCGCATTGTTAATGGAAACACACAAATCAATGCAGCAGAGCTGCGTATTTTATCCTTGCCGCCTGTGGAAATTATCAGAAGTATTGGCGAAAAAATCCAGCAAATCCAAAATCCTACGGCTGAGCAGGCTGACAATATTATCTTTTCAACACTTTGGCAAATGAATCTGCTTGCTGAAGAATTCCCGATGATCCAGGAGACCAGACTAACTATGGGAAAAATTGAACAGGCTCAAGAAGTTTTGGAAGCGCTTGGTTTACCTTCTGCTCAACAAAATGAAGTTTCGGCACTAACGCTATTGGCACTTGCCCAGTTATCGGAAAAGATGCAGTGGAAAGATGCTACTAGCCAGAATTTACGTGTCCATGATATTCTAGTTAAAATCAAACAGGATTATGGGCGGGAATACGCTGAAAATAGCAGAGAAACTATTCGTCGCAAAGTTTTACATCAACTTGAACAAGCAGGCATTGTCGCTCGCAATGCGGATGACCCATTACGCCCAACTAATAGCGGTTTGAACAACTATATTTTGTCTGATCTAGCCTTGGATGTTCTGCGTTCTTACGGTACATCGAAGTGGAAATCAAAAGTTAATAAGTTTTTTGTTCAGCAGGGGTCATTGTTGGAAACTTACCAAAAAGCCAGAGAGCAGAATAAAGTTCCTTTACAGGTGGCGGATGGAAAAGTTTATAAATTATCACCAGGTAAACATAATAAACTTGAAGTCGCCATTGTGGAAGAATTTGCTCCACGTTTTGCGCCAGGAGCAAAACTTATCTATCTTGGTGATACAGCTAACAAGGTTCTTGTTTTTGACCAAAATATATTTACCAAACTTGGTATTCCAACTTTGGAACATGGAAAGCTGCCTGATGTCATCTTGTATGACAAAAAGCGAAACTGGCTTTTCTTGATTGAGGCAGTTACATCACAGGGCCCTGTTTCCCCGAAGCGTCACTTTGAACTTGAAAAGCTTCTTGAAGATTGTGCTGCTGGCAAAGTATATGTTACAGCGTTCTTGGATATCACAACATTCAAAAAGTTTGTGAATGATGTTGCTTGGGAGACAGAAGTCTGGGTCTCTGAAACACCTTCTCATATGATTCATTTTAATGGCGACAAATTTTTAGGGCCGAGATAGCCCTTCTGGGAATGTCAAAATTTGTTGCGAGCGTGAAGGGCTATGGGATTATTTGAAGGAATTGATCGTCTCTGCTGCGCGGTTTGATCCGTACTCGATTCAAGCCGAATAATGATCTTACTGGTTTCTATACAAATTTGGTTATGAGGAGAATTAGAAAATGCAATTACTCAGTGTGAATATTGGAAGCAAACGCACCCAGCCGAAGGGCGATGAAGTTGAAACAACGGGGATTTACAAACTGCCAACCCAGGAACCTGTTGAGATAAAGTTTCTTGGAATTCAAGAAGATTTTATCTGCGACCAAAAGAATCACGGCGGGCCGGATCAGGCGATTTATGTTTATGGTCAGCCTGATTATGATTGGTGGTCGAAAGAATTGGGACGCGATCTCGAGGCGGGCACGTTCGGCGAGAATCTAACTGTCAGCGAGTTGGAGAGCGCGGCGATCAACATCGGAGATCGTTTGCATGTCGGCTCGATCATTCTCGAAGTCAGTGCGCCGCGCATCCCATGTTCCACGCTGGCGGCGCGCATGGGCGACATGCAATTTGTAAAGCAATATCGCCGCGCTGAACGTCCCGGTCTGTATTGCCGCGTGATTCGCGAGGGCGAGGTCAAAGCGGGGGACAAGGTCATGGTCGAGAAATATGCGAGCGAGTCTTTATCCATCGGTCAAGCCTTCCGCGATTATTATCAGAAGCTTGATGAAGGCGCGGTAGAGCGTTATCTCGATCTGCCCATCGCAGTCCGCTGGCGTGCCGACCTCGAAGAGTATCTGGCAAAACTCCATCAATGAAAAATAGTTCCGGCGGGGGATTGAAATTTTAGAAAACTTGTTCTATAATTCAGCTACCTACTTAGAGGAGCTGATCATGATTCCCGCAAACCAAACCATTTCAATAAAAGTCAATGAGATCGAAGCGAAGGCAGGTAAATCGTTGGCGGAACTGACCGAAATCGTCAAGCGAACAGGCCTGACCGATCATAGCAAAATCCGCTGGATGCTTCAACGTGAATATCGCATTGCTTACGATGAAGCCAGGATGCTCGTGCATGTCATGTTTGAAAAGAAAGGTCAAACTTTATGATCTCTGAACAGGATTTCACCACAGTTCTATTTCAATACATGGGAGAGACGTTCGAGAATCCCGTCGGGATTTATCTGGATAAAAACACGTCTCTCTTCCAGACCCTTGAAACGGTCACCGCGCAAGAAGCCTCCATCCCGGTTGGAGGCAAATGCGCCTCACTTGCCGCTCAAGTGGCGCACGTGACCTTTTACATCGAGTCGCTCGAACGTTACATTGTGGACAACGATCAAAGCCCGCGTGATTGGGGCTTGATCTGGAGCACGGTTGAAAAGGTCACGCCTGAAGAATGGGAATCGTATAAAGATAAACTCAAACAGGCTTATCAACGCATGAGCAAACTCTTGCGCGAAAACAAAACCTGGAATGAAGATTCCATCCTTGGCGCGCTCTCGATTGTCGTTCACACCGCTTATCACCTCGGTGAGATTCGTCAGGCGTTGTGCACACTCAAGTGATAAAACAAGCGGCATTTCAGAATGTCAACATGCTGATAGGAGAATACCAATGGCTAAGA
Source organism: Chloroflexota bacterium (assembly GCA_021796315.1). Next base: position 4,165 of record JAJYOH010000065.1, on the reverse strand, counting down.
ATACACCTTCAGGTTCAGTGCAACATATCAACCCCGATGGGTTGATAAAGAACCCGGCGTTCACAAATGTCATCGTTGTTTCAGGGTCGGTGAAAACCATTTACATCGGCGGACAGGATGCGGTCGATGCGACCGGCGTCATCGTTGGAAAAGGCGACATCGCAAAACAATCCGAACAGGTTTTGAAGAATCTGCAAACGGCTTTACATGCAGTTGGCGCCGGGCTGGAACATGTCGTTAAATGGAATGTGTATATTGTTCAGGGCCAGTCCCTGCGAGCTGGTTTTGCAGCTTTTCAGGCTGTATGGGGAAGTCGCCCCAACCCGCCAGCGATTTCTGGCATGTTCGTCGCGGGATTGGCGAACCCCGACTTTCTTGTAGAGATGGACGCGATTGCAGTTGTTCCAGAAAAATAATATGAATTGGAAAAACTGGCTCATCATTTTGTTGATCGCTTTGAACGCCGGTTGGATGCTTTACGATGGCGTCCGTGCATTGACGGTGGGCGATTACACCACGCCAACTACAGGCGATTATGCCGGTCAGCTTGGACCGTGGTCTCGGCTTGTAAAAGCGGTTGGGCTTGAGCCGCGTTCGACAACCGTCAAAATGATCTTTGTTTTTTACGGCATCGCCGCGCTATCTGCAACCGTTTATTATGCACTCGGATTATCGTGGTCACGGTCCGCATTGATCGTGATCTGCGTTTTGGGTTTGTGGTATTTGCCCGTCGGAACAATCGTCAATATTATTTCGTTGATATTACTTTTCATAACAAGGAGGTGAATCATGCCGCCTCGACCCCGTTACCCCATGCCCGACTTTTTCCGCGAAGCTCTCGATGCTCACGGATTGATGGATGCTTACCTCGCGCGGCCAGATTACCAGCAGAATGATTACATCGGTTGGATCGTGCGCGCAAAACTGGAAGCCACGAAGCGAAAGCGTCTCGATCAAATGCTGGACGAATTGGAAGGCGGGGGCGTTTACATGAAGATGAAATGGAATCCCAAATAAGAAAATGGCGGCCATTTCAATATGACCGCCAGTTTTTATATAACAATAGACCTCTTGCACAAGTCAATATAAACATCAGCTCTCGGCGGCGTCTCGCCGCCGAGGACGGCGACGAGAGCGCTTAAGAAGTGGCCGCCATTTTTATTTGACTTTAACAACTTTACTTCATTGCATCGCCGCTCGCGGATACAACATACCAAACGCCGCCAACTCCCTGTCCGTTCTTGTCGCCAGCCGCAGAATCGTTTTTGTAGTAGTAGAGCGGATGACCGTTATAAGTCGCCTGTGTTGAACCGTCTGCGCGCGTGATGGTGCCGAGCATGGACGCGGTCAAGCCGGTTCCCGCCGATGGTTGTCCGGTCACGGTGAGAGGCGGCCAGTTGCTGGCGCATCCGCCAGTGCAGACACTTGTGCCAGCCGAATCTTTAGTGTACAGGTAAAGCGTCATGCCTTTTGCATCGACCAGGAATGAACCTGCGCCAATCGACACAGTTACGCTTCCGCTGCCCGAGGTTGTATTGGGTGCGGTAGTCGCCTGGGGCGAATTTCCATAAGCGCCGGAACCGGAATTGCCAGCCGATGTTGTATCAGTTGCGGCAACAGGCGGCATCGCAGTGTTTGCGCTTCCGCCGCTATTGGCGGCCGGTTGTGCAGTTTGTGGAGGCATGGCTGTTGCCTGCGGTGCGCAGGCAGCAAGCAGAATCGCAAACATCACTACAATGCTCAAAGTAAATTTGTTTTTCATTTTTACTCTCCTCCAATGAGAGTGAATTGAGGCAGGTTTGCCTTCACTGATAACTACGCCCGCCCTTTTACAATTGGATTTTGCTTACTTAAATTTTTTGATTAGTAAAAGCAAAAGCCCGTCATCTAAAAGATGACGGGCTTTGTCGAGAGATCGGTTTAAAAATCCACGCGCAGGACTTTGGGGCCGGTGGGTTGCAGGCTTCCGCCCGATGGTTCGAGTGTCACTCCCAGGCCGGTAAAGTTTTTCAGCGGCACCGACGAGGTGATCATTGCCATTACAAAAGGCTGGTCGGCATCCGGCGTGAGAAGGCCTCCGCTGGTGCGGTCGCCTTTTGCATCGATCAACCACATCTGATAAGTTTTCCCGGCAGGTGTGGGCGGCAAATGCCATGCAAAGACCGCCAGCAAATTTCGGTTGCCATCCACCAACAGGCTTCCCGAAATTCCATTCTGATCGAAGGAGATTGGCTGCGTCCCCGGATAAGCCAGCATGGCGATGGCCGTCTGTTCAGAATAATATTGATTGCTCAGTTCCACTTGTTGGCGTTTCAGCGAATAGATCTGCAGGAGCGATGCGATATTCAGCGCGATCAAAACGATGAATGCGCTGGCGATAGCGATCTGACCAAAGGAAAACCTGGATTGCGGACGCGGCGTCACCAGGCGCTTTTGCAGAATCCGCTTCAGGGCCGGACGGGGAGGCCGGGGAGGCAGAGCCGATAACAGTCCCGCGCTGATGCGTCGATACTCGGCCAGTTCCGCGCGGCAGGATTCACACGCCTGCAAGTGGCTTTCGAGCGCGATAGTTTCGCCTGCATCCAATGCGCTTAAGGCGTAGGCTGAAAGATTTTCCTTGAAAGTGATGTGCGAATCGTCCATGTGTTCTTTCTCTATTTCTAATTACGATGAAGCGGCGGCTTTTGGATTTACCTAATGCTCATCTTTCAGCCATGCGCGGCGCAAAGCTTCCATGCCTGCGCGCATCCGGGTTTTGACCGTGCCAAGCGGCCAGCCGAGTTCTGCTGAAATTTCACTCTGGCTCATGCTTTGATAATAGGCCAGTTCAATAACCTGCCTTTGTTCTTCGGGCAAATCGCGCAGCATGAAATATAAACTTTGCCAGCGGGTCTCTTCCGAATTCTGGTCTTTATCTGAAAGCAAAGGCCAGATGGTTTCGGGGTCTTTTGAATCAGAGAGAAGCGGACGGCGCGCCTCCATTCGCAGACGGTCGAGGGCTGTGCGGCGTGCAATGGTCAGAAGCCAAACCAAAAATGACCCGCGTTCCGACAAATATAAACGGGCGCGGCTCCAAAATTTTAAGAAGGTGTCTTGTGTGGCTTCCTCTGCCATCATCTCATTGCCGAGGATGCGCAGGGTCAATGCGTGGACACGCGGAGCATAGTGATCATACAAGGTCAGGAACGCCTTCTGATCGCCTTCTGCCACACGTTGGATCAGGCCAGGTTCATTCGATAATGGATCCATGGAATGATTTTACACGGTTTCAATGACTGTCGTGAAAAATTCCTTTTTAGTTGTGGGGCGTGGCAGTAAAATAGGTGGATGACCCAAAACGAAATCATTCGAAAAACAGCAGAATATATCAAGCGGGAATTTTCCAACGATTCATCCGGCCACGATTGGTGGCATATTTACCGCGTTTGGAAAAATTCATTGACCATTTGCAGGCATGAGAAAGCCGACGCGTTCATCGTGCAACTGGCGGCGTTGCTGCATGACCTCGACGATTGGAAGTTTAACCCTGAGGGCGATGAGACTCCAATCCGTGCCAGGATGTGGATGAAAGAATGCGGCATGGATGATGTGGCTGTAAATCATGTGTGCGAGATCATCACTCACCTTTCGTTCAAAGGCGCGGATGTGAAAAACAAGATCGATACCATCGAGGGCATGATCGTCCAGGATGCCGACCGGCTGGATGCCATCGGCGCCATCGGTGTGGGACGCGCCTTTGCCTACGGCGGTTATAAAGGCAGGATGATGTATGACCCGGATAGTCCGCCGCAATTGCACAGGAGTTTTGAAGAATATAAAAATAGTCAGAGCGCGACCATCAATCATTTCCACGAGAAATTGCTTTTGCTCAAGGACCGCATGAACACCGTGACCGCCAAACGGATCGCGGAAAAACGGCACGAGTTCATGCTTCAATTTCTTGATCATTTCATGAATGAATGGGAAGGGAAAGATTTATAAGGTTGGCTCTGCGGGGTTTGCCGTGATTCTGTACACGGATTGAACGGATGCCACAGAATCTCACGGAAAAGCCTTTTGAAAAATCCGCGTTGATCTGTGTCCGTCTGCGTCCTGGTTGTAATCGACAATCATCGTCAGTCGGGACGATATGCTTGATCACGATCTCATCCTTTCCGACTACAAC
>JAJYOH010000064.1 GCA_021796315.1 Chloroflexota bacterium | reverse complement strand
TGACGGCGTTTCCTCAACAGGCGCGGCCGCTTTAAGATCTGCCGGATGCCAATCAGCAGGGTTGGCTGGTTGTGTGATCTCAGGTTCGGCATCACCCTGCAGCCAGGAAGGCAGGTCGCTTCGGGAATCGGCTTGCGGAGCATTCTCGTCTTTATCGAGTCCGGATAACCAATCAGGTAAACCTGCGGCTGATGGATTTGCATCGAACGAAAAATCCTGCGAAGCAATCGGCTCATGTTCGGCAGGTTCAACTGGCTGGGCCGGCTGTGAAGGCCCGCCGCGCAGCCATTCGGGCACATCTTCCTCGTGCACGCCAATCGGTGAAGAAGGTACGGGGCCAAGCTCACTTAACCAATCAGGTGCAGCCTCCGAACCAGCGATAGGCGTTTCTTCCTGCGGCGCTGCCGCAATTTCACTATAAGCATCCGCACCGGATAACTCACTCAACCAGGCTGGAGATTCTTCCTTCGGAGCAGGTGTAATTTTATCTGATGGAATATTAGCCTGTGCCTCGCTCTGTTCCAGATTACGAAGCCACATGCCCGTTTCATCCGTGGACGGTGCGGCGGGCTGCGCTGTCGGGGCCTCGCCAATCTCTTTGGCTTTATCGACCCAATCGGGCGCAACATCAGTGCGCGCGTTGGGATCAGTCACCAGTTCTTCAGACTTCGCGCCATGCTTGCTGGCCAGACTCTCCAACCAGGCCATCGCATCGTCCTGTTCCTGCGAACTGGTTCCCAGATTACCAAGTGAACCAGCCTGGGCCGGTTCGGGAGCAGACTTCTGTGCAGGAACTTCCGGCGCGGGTTGGCTGGCAACAGGTTGCGAAGCCGGAGCAGAGGTCTGCTCGTCACTCAATCCCTTGAGCCAATCAGGAACATCATTACTAAAAGTTTGCGACGGTTCAGGCGCTTGTGCCACGGGCTGGCTGGCAGGCTCGGCTGCCGGGACAGCAGCTTGCACATCCGACGACCCTTTGAGCCAGGCAGGGACATCGTCAAAAGTTTGCGATGCCGCAGGAGTTTCAGGCGCAGCCGGCGCGCCAGGGTCTTTCAACCACGCAGGTGTGTCAGCGGAGGGAACAGCCTCGGGTGCAGGCGCAGAACTCTGATCTCCACCAAGGTCACGCAACCAGTCGGGTGTATCGTCTGAAGGAGTAGGTTGAACTATCGGAGTTGGAGCCGCAGCGACCGCATCATTCGTTGGAGCCATGGCTTTGACCCAATCGGGCAAATCGGCTTGCACTGCGCCGGAAGATTCGGATTCGCTATCGAACGATGCGGCAGATTCCTGAAACTGCCCGGTTGACTCTCCCCAACCGGCCTGGCGGAGAAAGTCCGGGATTTCCTCCTGAGGCTGCGAGGCGGGAGCCGCTGCGGGGGCGGCCTCGATCGAAGCCGATGGTCCGGGAGTTGCAGCAGCTTTTAACCAGTCAGGCTGTTGAGCGGAGGAACTTATGGCAGTCGCATCAGTCTCCAAACCAATCCCCAACTCCCCTCCCCAACTGGAGGAACTGTCGCCGACCTGGCCCGTGTATTCAAAACGTTCGAGGCTGACGGCGGCATCCGGCACTTCATCGGAACGAAAAATGGATTCCTGCACAAAAGCCGCGTACGGATCAAGCTCGCTGACGCGATGACGATAAACCTGAGTCGACTCGGCGCGCTGTGTGCCGGGCAAAAGCTCGACCATCACGCGATTGGCATCGAAACAATATGGGAAGCGGCGTAATAACTGCGTACAAATATCAGTGGCTTCCGTCTTTTGCCCATTGCGAAAATACGCCCTGGCAAGTAACACTTGCATATCGGTGCGCTGCGCGTCATTGGCAAGCACGGCATTGATTTCAGAAATCGCCTGATTATAAAGCTCGCCCTGCACGTACATGTGCGCCAACGCGCCGCGTGTCAGTCTGATCTTGGGAGGCTCGACACCATCGCGCCGCCCAAACAGTCTTTGCAATTCGCCGTGAATGGCGGCATTCGATGGCTGGACTTCAAAAGCGCGCTCCATGTGCCAGATCGCATCGTCGAGTTTATTTTGATCGTCGTTGATAATACTCATGCCAACATGCGAAACAAAATCGTCCGGCGCGGATGTAAGAATGCGCTGAAAAATATCAACTGCTTCAGCATACCGCTTGGCCTCAAGATATGCCTTGCCGAGCAGGCGATACGTCTCAAGATGTTTCGAGAAAGCCGTGAGAATATGGCGGCAATGCGCTATGGCCTCATCAAGCCGACTCTGTTCGATCAGCTTTTCAATTTCGCGGTTGTAAATACGAAGGGAAACTTTTGCCATGAAAGAGCGCTCCGCTCCAAGTATGCCTGATTCTTAAAAAATACGCAAGCCTATACGCTATTTTACTCGTAAAAAAGCGGAAGCGGTGAGACAATCTTGTCGCCGATAACGTGCGCGGCAGAGACTCGTTCCCGCGCTTCGGCCAGCTTTTTCTCATCGTTGGCATGGACGGTGAACAACGGCTCATCCTTTGCAACATGCTCGCCGACTTTGTGATGGATAATAAAACCGACGGCATGATCGACCGCATCTGATTTCTTGGCGCGACCCGCCCCAAGCGCCACCGAAGCCTCACCCACGCTTCGCGCATCGACCTGTGACAGGACCCCGCTTCGAGGCGCATTTATCACCTCGACAAATTTAGCGCGCGCCAGCTTATCGGGATTATCCACATAAGAAACATCACCACCCTGCGCCCGCACCAGCACGCGAAATTTCTCAAAGGCCAAGCCGTTTGCAATGGCCTTTTCAGCCATCGCGCGGCCCTCATCCAAATCCCTGGCGCGCTGACCAATGACCAGCATATGCGCGCTGACATGCAGGCAATGCTCGCGGAAATCCGCCGGCCCGCCGCCTTTGAGCGAATCAATTGCTTCCTTGACTTCGAGCGCATTGCCGACTGCATGCCCAAGCGGCTGATTCATATCTGAAAGCAGGCACACCGTTTTTCGTCCCGCAAGATCGCCGATCTTCGTCATCAGGTCGGCAAGTACACGCGCCTCTTCGAGCGTTTCCATGAATGCGCCGTTGCCGACTTTCACGTCCAGCACAATGGCCTGCGCGCCCGCCGCGATTTTTTTGCTCATGATGGATGACGCAATCAACGGAATGGATGGAACCGTCCCCGTCACATCGCGCAGAGAATACAGTTTGCCGTCCGCCGGAGCCAGGTCAAGAGATTGACCGGCGAGGACGATGCCTTTATCTTTGAGTTGCGCCTTGAATTCATCCGTGTTCAATTCGACGCGATAGCCGGGAATGGATTCCATTTTATCGAGCGTGCCGCCGCTGAAGCCAAGTCCGCGCCCGGACATTTTTCCGACCGGCAATCCGCAAGCCGCGACGATGGGCAAGACCACCAAAGTTGTTTTATCTCCGACGCCACCGGATGAATGCTTATCGACGGCAATATCGACCACGCCAGTCAGGTCAAGGATTCGGCCGGATAGAACCATGGCCAAAGTCAGATCAGTTGTTTCCTGAGGCGTCATCCCATTGAGAAGAACAGCCATGGCCCAGGCTGAAACCTGGTAATCAGGAATGTCGCCACGGACAAATCCCTGCACAAAGAAGTTGATTTCTTCCTGGGTCAATTCCCCTTTTTCGCGTTTTTTGATGATGATGTCTACTGCGCGCATACGATTCTCCTGCCCTCATTTTATCGCAGTTTGTCGGACAAACAACAATGCAGGAACGAGCAATTGCCTGTTCCTGCATTGTTATGGCTTCACAAATTTATATCCGTCTTTTGTATCCTGCACCACCCAACCCAGCGCGGCGATCTGATCGCGGATGCGATCCGACTCCGCCCAATTTTTATTTGCGCGCGCCTGCTGACGTTTCTCCAACAAGGCCAACACATCTGCGGATGGTTTATCGTCATCGAGCGGCGGCGCATTAACGACCATCTCCCACACCTCGGGACGAATTCCATAATCGAGGGGATCAGGCGAAACAAAATTTCCCAACGCACTCAATGGAAATTTTGTACCTGCCGGATAGATTTTCGCTTCGCAATCGCGCACCAAAGAAACAGAACTCACTCCGCTAATTTCACATTGACCCATTTCAAAGTCAATCACAAAACCGGTATGCTCATCGAGGCCAACGGTGATATTTTCATCAGGCAGACTTTTACACCACTCGTCAAATCGTTCCATGCCCACAAAACAACGGCTGGTATCCAGGTCATCGCCGCCATCGGCATTGTTCCAATGCGGAACAAGAGAGAGGTGCAAGCCAAAGTCGTCGAAAAGATTCAGGCCTGTCTTGGTATGCACATCTTCACCGACTTTATAAATTTCATAAACAGGCAGCGCCCAGGCGCCAATCGAAATGGTCGCAGCAGACGCAAAAGCCAGCGTCGCGCCGAGACGATGGCGGGCGCGGACAATTTCCCAAGCCAGGCTTCCCTGCAATTGACGAATGGCATACGTCGGACTGCCCGGCCCCATGAAAATCAAGTTTGCATATAACAGGAATTTAAGAATGGATGGTTCGTCGGGGCTGAACGGCGTGCCGCGTTTGCGCGCCGGGACCACGTCAATGGTCGGGGTGTAGTTTTGAAGCCGCGTTTTCAGGAAGTCCGCCACACGTCCAGCGACTTGATGCGAGTTAAGCTCAAAGCCCGCAGGAGTTTCCAGAATGGCGATCCGCAGGGGCTGGGGCAAAGAGCGCGCCAACATCTCAAAGATGCGCCCGCCTGCCAGCGAAGTCTCGCCCGAACCAAGAAAAGCAAATTGTCCCAAAGTCATGTTATTTGGATGCCGCGTTCAGTTGGTCTATTACCTCGAGCAGGATTTTATTTTCAGGAATATCCGACATCGACTCACCTTGATGAGCGTAGCGAATGATTCCATTCTTATCAACAACGATCACGAGCGGCATCCGGCCAAATTTAAAAATATTGACATTCTGTTTATAGCGCCTCGCCACCGCGTGACCCGCATCGGGCATGCCGATAAATGGAAGTTTTTCCGCGTCCCAATACGCACGAAACTCATTTAATCCATTCGGTCCAATAGCAAGAATCTCTGCGCCGCGACTCGTAAACTCCGAATAATCATCGCGTAGACGCGCCAACTGCGCGCGGCAAAACGGTCAGAGAAAGCCGCGCAGGAAGGCCAGCACAATCGGCTTGCCGTGAAAATCTGAAAGGCGAACAAGATGTCCGTTTATATCCTGGAGTTCAAATTCAGGCGCAGGTTCACCTGGATGAAGCAATTCGATCATCGAGTAACTCTTTCGTTTTTTTCCAAATTTGGTCGAACATCTCGGCCGTCAGTTTTCCAGTCAATGTATTTTGCTGGCTGGGATGATAAGAGCACAATAACCAGTGATCAGTTTTCAGCGAGTCAGTCCTTAGTTTATGAAGGGCGCCATGAGAAAATTTAAACGACGAGCCGCGCACAGAATATATTTTGAGAATTCTTTCAAACGCAATGCGACCAAGACAAACGATCACTTTGGGTTTGAGAATTTCAAGTTCGCGTTCGAGATAAGGCTGGCAATTATTCAATTCTTCGAGCGTTGGTTTGTTGTCCGGCGGCGCACAGCGACCGGAAGCTGTGATGTATATATCGTGCAAGGTCAAGCCATCATCGCGCCCTGTTGCATCTGGCTGACTCGCGAACCCCGCACGATACAACGCCGGGAAGAGAAAGCTTCCCGAGGCATCGCCGGTGAATTGACGTCCGGTGCGGTTGGAGCCGTGAGCGCCGGGAGCAAGTCCGACGACAAGCACGCGCGCGCTCGGATCGCCAAAGCCGGGAACCGGCCTGCCCCAATAATCCCAATCAAGATAAGCTTTGCGTTTTACACGCGCAACTTCCTCGCGCCACGCAACCAGGCGCGGACATTTGCGACAGGCAATAATTTCCTTGTTCAATTTATCAAGTTGGGATTGCATGAACTTATGTTAGCACGTTTGCGGACCTGCAAGATAAAAGATTAGAATTTTCAAACAATTAACATGGCATCCCCAAAAGAATAAAAACGATAACCTTCCTGAATGGCGGTTTCATAAGCAGATAAAATTTTCCCGCGCCCTGCAAATGCGCTGACCAGCATAATCAACGTGGACTTGGGCAGATGGAAATTTGTAATCATCGCATCCACAATTTTGAATTGGTAGCCCGGCAAAATAAAAATGGAAGTTGAGCCGGTGAATGCAGTAATCGATGATCCATGTTCTGTATTGAGTGATGCTGCACTTTCGAGCGTTCTCACAGAAGTCGTTCCAACTGCGATTACGCGCCCGCCATTTTGTTTTGTTTGATTAATTAGCTCCGCAGTTTCTTGAGAAAGTTCGCACCATTCCGTATGAATTTTATGTTCTTCGGGATCGTCTTCAGTCACGGGCGCAAACGTGTCCAGCCCAACGTGCAGAGTAACGTAAGCAATTTTCACGCCATTCGATTTAAGTTCATCCAGCAAACGCGGCGTGAAATGCAGGCCAGCCGTCGGCGCGGCAGCAGAGCCCGGCTCGTGAGCGTAAACCGTCTGATAGCGTTCGGGGTCGTTTAATTTTTCGTGGATGTACGGCGGAAGCGGCACGTTCCCAACTTTGGGAAAATACGGCTCGATAGGTTCGCCAAAACGGATGAGACGTTCGGAGCCTTCGAGGATTTCCACAACCTCGGCTTCGGGTCCATCCTCGACCTTGACCCGGCTCGCCGTTTTCAAACCTTTTCCACCAACCAAAGCTTCCCACGTTAACGCGTCGCGGCGACGGAGCAAAAGCAATTCGATGCGTCCGCCGGTTTGCTTGCGCGCATAAATTCGGGCTGGGATGACGCGAGTCTGATTCAGAACGAGGAGATCGTTCGAATGCAGGTAAAGGCCAAGGTCCCGAAAGAGGCGGTGTTCGATCCGTCCCGAGGCGCGGTCGAGAATCAAGAGTCGCGAAGAATCGCGCGGCTCAGCAGGCGTCTGCGCGATGGACGATTCAGGGAGGCGATAATCAAAGTCGGAAGTTTTCATAAATAATCGTAGTAACGACTTCAGTCGTTACACATCCCAATCTTTACCAAAATCTTGTGGCGGAATATATTTCCTCCAATTTTCTCGCAGCCAGTCTTTCCCCTTTTCGTCTTCATACATAAAAAGACTTGACCACTGCCAATCATAAGCATCCTTCACATACCCATGTTTAACTGGATTATAGTGAATATAGTTTAAAGTTTGATTGAGATGATTCTCGTTACGCATCATTCGATCAGAGAAACGATACCAGACTTTTCTTTTTCCAGTTTGATTGTCCTCTTGATTCCATTCATAAGAAGTTGTCCCATGAATCTGTTTTAGAAGATTTGAAACGAAATCAAGCGATTCCACGTTTACCAAAACATGATAATGATTGGGAAGAATCACCCAGCCGATGATTTCCGCCTTGATTTCCCGAAAGCCATTCAACAATACATCCTGGAATTTTGATCGTCTCTCAGGACTCGCCATGATCGCCATGTGTTCAAAATTTGCGGCGGTAATCATGTACGTTCCTTTTTCTCGAAATGGATGCGGAGGCGCATGAAGTGGATAACCTTGCTGTTTACGAAATTCAACAATTTCTTCGCGTTCCGCGGGAGAAAGCTTTCTGTATTCGTAAGGCATATTTATTGTGATCGCTTAGCAAATTATGCGACTAAAGTCGCTACTACTTAATGATTCGCGCGGCTCGGCAGGAGTCTGTGCGATGGATGATTCAGGGAGGTGATAATCAAAGTCGGAGGTTTTCATACAGGCTGACATCATAATGGATTAAAATCGAAAACGGAAGCATGTGCATTACCCCAAACCACATACGAGTGTAGTGTTATAAACATTATCCGTGAATCTATAATCAGAACATTCGTCAACGCCACCGCCGCTAAAATCGTCTTCAATAAATCGACGGGATCAATCTCCATGTTCCCTTTCGATACTCGGCATAATCAGCGTTCATGGCAAGAAGCATCTTCTCCTCATTTTGTATCCGATAAACATAAACACCGATCATAACGATCAACACACCCAGCAACACAATCCAATTGGTGGTTGCGGCGGTCGCACCGACCCAGATCAGGATGGAGCCGAGATAACCAGGATGGCGAATCAAGCGATAAGGCCCCGCACGGACAATGGATTGATTTTCAATCACTTTCAACGTTCGCGTGTAGAATGCGCCTAATACACGATTCGCCCACCAGCGGAGAGTCAATCCAAATAAACCAACTATGATTCCAAGCCAGCCGACCCACGCGGGAAGTGACCCAAAGTTCAACCAATTGAATATCCATGAAGCCAGCAGAAGCATCATGGATACAAAGTACGCGATGCCGACGTACATCGTGCTGCGCTGATCGAACTCGCCCGTCTCGAAACTTTTGGCTTCCGCGCCACGCCGATTATGGTCGAGAAAAAAGAATTGCATAACGATAAGATATCCTAAAACAGTTGTAATCATTAATTTCCTTATTTTCGAAACAGCCGAATAACGATATTTAGAATAACAGTCAAAACTGCCGACAGGAGGATGCACGTAACAACGGGAAAATAAAACGAGCCATTCTTCCCCTCGACGTGAATATCGCCGGGCAAACGTCCGAGTGGCAGGCCAAATCTTGCAGAGAGATAAATTCCGCCGCCCACCAAAAGCAGGATAATACCGCCGAGCATTAAATAACGAGAAAAAGATTCCATTGTGTTTCCACGTTCCAACGTTTGAACGTTCAAACGTTACAACAATCTCGCCTGACCCTGCTCGGTATATTTCATTCCCAAATGTTCATACGCGGATTTCGTCGCGATGCGGCCCTGCGGCGTGCGGTCTAAAAATCCGAGTTGCAAAAGATACGGCTCGACCACATCCATGATCGTATCCTGCTCTTCGCTGATCGAGGCGGCAATCGTGTTCAAGCCAACCGGCCCGCCGTTATATTTTTCGATGATGGTCTTCAACACGCGTCGATCCACATCATCCAGTCCGAGCGGGTCAACCGCCAGTAAATCCAATGCTTCTTTCGCAATCGCAGATGTGACCTTGCCGTCCGCGCGCACCTGGGCGAAGTCACGCACACGCCTCAACAAGCGCAATGCGACACGCGGCGTACCGCGTGCGCGGCGCCCGATCTCTTCGATGCCGCCTTTATCCACTTCGACTTTTAACAATTTCGCGGCGCGCGAGACAACCGCCTGCATCGCGGCCAGATCATAATAATCCAGGCGATAGACCGCACCAAACCGCGCTCGAAGCGGGGCCGTGACCAAAGCGAGTCTGGTCGTCGCCCCGACAACTGTAAAGCGCGGCAGCTTGAGCCGAATGGAGCGCGCCGACGGACCTTTGCCGATGACAATATCCAGCGCGAAATCTTCCATGGCTGGATACAACACTTCTTCGATGGCGCGTCCCAAACGATGGATCTCATCCACGAAGAGAACGTCGCCCGCGCGCAGATTAGTCAGGATGGCCGCCAAGTCTCCGGCACGCTCAATGGCCGGGCCGGATGTCACTTTGATGTTGACGCCCATTTCGTTTGCCACAACGTGCGCCAAAGTTGTTTTGCCTAGCCCCGGCGGGCCATAAAATAAAACATGGTCAAGCGCTTCCGATCGTCCGCGTGCGGCGGCGATCAGGATGCCGAGATTTTCTTTGACCTGATCCTGTCCAATCAGGTCGCCGAGTTTTTGCGGACGAAGCGCATTATCAACGCGATCGTCAGGTTTGGCTTCAGGGTCGAGGGGTCTTCCTGTCCCTGAGCTTGTGGAGGGATGACGGGAGTCGCTCATAGCGTGATTATACCCAAATAAAACGGCGGCCTGCTTCCAGTCAAGGTGCGAGGCGGATGGTCCACAAAAAAAGAGTAGGGATGACAAATATTTGTCATCCCTACTGTACTTCGCTCTTCGGCAGTCTGGCGGTCCTAGTCAGGTTATGTATGACTTTAGACCCATAACTTTGCGTCACCAGGTTTCCCTGATTTTGCCCTTCGCTCAGCCGGTCGATCCTGATCGTATTTCGATTTTAGATTCCTTGGCTTTGCGCCGCCGTCTTTCGACGGTTTTGCTTTTTCGGCAGTCTGGCAATCATGACCACACCATGAGGTGCGGCTTTAGATCCATAACTTTGCGCCGCCGGATTTCTCCGGTTTCGCTCTTCTCGGAGCACTTTTATTCTCGCGCTTAATTCGGCGCTTTTCAATCCAACAACTGTTCTAATTACATCACTTCCACATCGTGCGGGCGAGACTCGGCCAGCCCAACCTGTGTCATGCGGGTAAAAACCGCCTTCTCGTGCAATTCATCCAGCGAATGAGCGTTGGTGTAACTCATGCCAGATTGCAATCCGCCGACGAGCTGGTTGAGCATCTCGCGTGCCGAACCGCGATACGGGACAGCGGCTTCGACACCTTCGGACACGTATTCTTCGATCTCTTCCTGTGTGATGTCGCCTTCCCCTTCGCGGACTTTGCGCGCCACATTTGCCTGGAGCGACGCCATGCCGCGGCTGACTTTATAACGATGGCCTTTGCGCGTCATTAATAGACCCGGGCTTTCATCCGTACCTGCAAGCAGACTTCCCAGCATGACGGTGGACGCGCCCGCCGCAATGGCCTTGACCACATCGCCCGATGTGCGAACACCGCCATCGGCTATGATCGGAATATTCTGCGGGCGCGCCACCGCGGCGCAATCCATGACCGCGGTCAGTTGCGGAACGCCCGCACCCGCCACAATGCGCGTGATACAGATCGAGCCGGGGCCAACGCCGACTTTAACGGCGTCCACACCCGCGTCGATGAGACGCTGCGCGCCTTCAGCAGTTGCAACATTCCCGCCGATGATTTGGGCCGATGGAAAATTCTTTCTAATATTTTTGATGATGTCGATCTCAAGCTTGGAATCGCCGTGAGCAATGTCCACCACGATGCAATCTGCACCCGCATCAAGCAAACGTTCAACACGGTTCAGCTCACTGGACTTTACTCCCACCGCCGCGCCCACCGATAAACGTCCACGCGAGTCTTTGGTCGCTTTGGGATACTGGGCGATCTTCATAATATCCTTCAAGGTGATGAGACCGACCAACTTGCCTTTTGAATCGACCAGCGGCAGTTTCTCGATGCGATGTTCGTGCAAAATTTTTTCAGCCTGTTCAAGTGTGGTATCGGGCGGCGCGGTAACCACCTTGCGCGTCATGATCTCGGTCACGGATTTGCCATTGGCCTTTTCGAATAACAGATCGCGTGTTGTGATGATCCCAGCCACACGGCCTTCCTGGTCCAAAATCAAGATTCCGCCGGTGTCAGTTTCATCCACGATCTTTTTTACATCGCCAACCGTGTGCGAAAGCGTCAGCGTAATCGGAGTGTCAACAATATAATTTTCAACTTTTTTCACGCGCGCGATCTGCGCCACCTGTTCATGAATGGACATGAAGCGATGGATGATGCCAATGCCGCCTTCACGCGCCATCGTGATCGCCATCTCGCTCTCGGTCACAGTGTCCATATTGGCAGAAACAACGGGAATTTGCAAAGGTAATTTTGTGGAAAGTTTTGTTTGGGTCGAAAGCTTGCGCCGGGACTCTACATCCGAGTATTGCGGCACGAGTAGAACGTCATCATAAGTTAGAGCAACGTCAGGCAAAATCTTCATGGCAGATCTCCTTATCGGGCATACAGCCCCGCCGATTATATGTCCCGCCGCCTGTTCCCGCAATGCTATAATGAAAATATATCTGTCATCCTTGGAGGAGTCATGTCAGTCACAGTAATTCTTGGAACGCAATGGGGCGACGAGGGCAAAGGCAAGGCGATCGATACCTTCGCCGGGGACTTCGATTTTGTAGCGCGCTACAACGGCGGCAACAACGCCGGACACACCATCATCAATGAATTTGGCGAATTCAAAATCCATCTCGTGCCGTCCGGGATTTTTTATCCACGCGCGAAATGCTTGATCGGCGGCGGCGTGGTGATCGACCCGGCTGTGTTGATCGAAGAGATGAACTCGCTGAGTAAGGCAGGCATAAAACTGGAAAAGCGCGTATCGATCTCACCACGCTCACACATCATCATGCCTTATCACAAAATTCTTGATGGGCTTTATGAGGAAGCCAAAGGCGCTGGCGCAACCGGAACAACGCGGCGCGGCATCGGCCCGACCTTTGCAGACAAGGTCAGTTACAACGGCATCCGCTGGAGCGATTTCGCCGATAAAAATATTTTCGCCGATAAATTACGAATGCAATTGACACTGAAAAATAAAATCATCGTTGCGCTGGGCGGGGAAGCCCTGGACTTCGACAAAGTCTACGATGAATATCTCGGCTACTATGCAAAGGTCAGGCCATTTATTGTCGAGCTGTTCCCCATCGTGCAGGATGGTCTCAAAGCCGGAAAAAAGTTTTTGCTCGAACAAGCCATGGGCTCGATCCTCGACACGGACTGGGGCACGTATCCGTTCGTGACGGCTTCGACCACGCTCGCTTCTGCCGCGACGGCCGGGCTGGGGATTCCGCCCCAGGCCATTTCGCGCGTCATCGGCGTGACCAAGGCTTATACCACGCGTGTCGGCGCTGGCCCAATGCCGACCGAGGTCAAGGATGACCCGCATGCGGAAAAAGCTCTCAGCGAAGTGGCAGCCACAACCGGACGTATCCGGCGCGGCGGCTGGTTCGATGCGGAGTTAACTCGTTTCGCCGTGCAGATCAATGGCATTGATCGTCTGTTCCTAACCAAGCTCGACATTCTAAGCGAGTTCGAGGAAATAAAAGTTTGCGTCGGTTATGAATTGAACGGGAAGAAAGTTCGTTATCACGATCTTAACGCGTATGAACTTGATAAGGTCAAACCAATTTATAAAACAGTAAAAGGCTGGCACAGCGATGTTCGCGGCATCAGAAAATATTCCGACCTGCCTGCGAGGGCGCGCGCATATGTTGAAACGATCGAAAAATTATCCGGCGTGAAAGTCGGCTGGGTTGCGAACGGACCGGAACGCGAGGCGGTTATAAAAAAATAAAAAATGTAGGGGCACGACATGTCGTGCCCCTACATAATTAATTTATTGCGGCGGGAAGGTTGCTTCGACCGTCATGCCCCAGCGAATGCGTGGGTCGACTTTATCAACCTTGATACGAACAGTATAAAGAATATCACCGCCCTGCTTCGTGAACGCGCTGCTGATGGATTCGACCGTGCCATTGATGGTGACGCCCGGCAGCGCATCGGGAACCATCGTGACCTTCTGTCCAATGGAAATTTTGACCACTTCCAACTCAGTCACATCGCTGGTCTCCACGATCCATTGATTCGGATTGATCACGCTCACAGCCGCAGTTTCGGGGCCGATCTGATCTCCGACATGAATGTTGATATCAGCAATAATCCCATCAAACGGTGCAGTAATCGTAAATGCTCCCACTTGGGCCCGGGCAGCATCGAGTCGAGCCTTCAGCAAAGTCAATTGTTCTGCAAGTGAACCGCCCAAAACATTTCTATTTAAAGAACCATCGTAATTTCGTTTAGCTTCAGCCTCGGTGGCGATTGCGGCGTCCAACGCAGCACGGACGGAATCGCGTTCGCGCGTGATGGATTCCAATTTACGGCTGGCTTCGTCCAGGTTTTCCTGGGCATTCACCAATTTGTCCGAAGCGTTGCTTCGACTGAAGTTATTCACGGGCTGGTCTTTGTATTTATCAAACTCCGCCTGCGCAACAGTCAGGTCTTTCTGGCGCTGGTCAACCACATTTTGCTGTTCCTTCATGCGGTTCTCGATATCTTTTACATCGAGGTTATTCCATTTATTCAACGCGTCCGCGCGGACTTTTTGAGCGCTCATGTAATCCTGCCAGGCATGCGCAATGTTAAGTGGCATGTTGCGTGTGAAGTCATCGTAGGCATTCTGGGCATTGATAAGTTCAGCTTGTGCAGCAGCAGAGGCCGCATCAGTCTGGCTCATGCGAGCAAGCACATCGCCCTGCCTGACTTCATCGCCAATTTTCACCACCACTTCGCTGACTGTTCCACGCGCCTGGAAGGCAAGGCTGGATGCCTGAACAGGCCTGATATGCGCCGTTGCAACCACCGCGCCCGCAGGCAAGGCCGTTGGCTGACTGACCGTGGCGACCGCTTGTTGTCCGCCACAGGCCGTCAGCGCGAGCGCAGAGCTTAGCAGGACAAATAATATCGTTGTTAATTTCTTCATTGTTCACCTTCCAATTTCATTTCATGTGGATTGTTCAAGCATGAGATCTATTCGTATGCCAAAACTTCACGGATCGTTAAGCGTGCCGCGTTACGCGCCGGCAGGATACTTGCAATTGCGGACATAACCAAAACCAACGCGAACCAGATCAAATAACCAGAGATCGTAAAGACGGTGGCAATCGGCGTCTCGAAAACGGCCAGACTCACAATATAAGAAAGCAAATATGTAAACGGCACAGACAACAAAATCGCCAGCCCAAATGAGATCGTGCCGATCACCACGCCCTCGGCAATGACGGTCAACATGATGATGCGATCGCTGGCGCCAATGGCGCGCATGATCCCGATTTCACGCGTGCGCTCAAGGACATTCATGCCCATCGTCCCAGCCAGACCCATCGAGCCGACGGAGGCCGTCAGGAGGGCCATGATCAGCAGGAAAGTTACCAGCGTGTCCAGACTCTGCGAAGCGGTATCCATCGAAGCCAGTCCGGATTGGGCGAGGCGGACTTTGAATCCATTGGCGCGAAAAAACTTGTCGAGCGTTTCAGCCATCTTATCCTGCGTAGCGCGGTCATGCTGGGCCGTCACAACACGATACGAGGTGGAACTGTTCGCAAGATCATTGAACTGACTCACATATTCCAAAGGCGCGTAAGCCAGAACGCCTTCCTGTCCCACAAATTTAAAGATTCCAACCACCTGCCATTGTTCTTTCCTGCCGTTTATTTTTAACGACAAAAAATCACCGGCCTTGAGATCGGGATAATATTTCAACGCCGACTCGCTGATGGTCATCTTGCGGACATCATCCGGTTGTATCCAGCGGCCCGCCACGACGATCGGACTCACAAGATCGCTTTCAGCAGGTGGAGCCAAAACATTCAGGTTGTCAGCCACACTGTCATCGGGATAAAGCAATTCCGCCGATAACCCCTGCCAACCTTCCACGCGCTCGACACCCGGCACCTGCAAAGCAAATTGTCGAACTTGATTCAAACGATACGGCTGGTCAAAATCAAGCGTGACATCCGCACGAAAATAATGGCCGATGGCTCCAATATAATCATGCAACGTCACGCGCACATTGAACACCGCAATAAAGATCGCGCCGCCCATGGTCAGTGTGAACAAGGTCAGAATGAGGCGATTGCGGCGGCGGAAAGTATTCCGCAGCGAGATCAAAAATGGACGCGGAATATGGATGCCGCGATGCGACAAGGCAACGGTTGCGCGCGTTTCAAGCTTTTGCCAGCTCGACTCACGCTTCGGACCCCTGTGAACGTGCTTGCCCTCGGCCCGGGCCAGGTCGCCGCTGATGGCTCTCAGAACCGTGACCTTCGAACCGCTGATAACCGGCAGCAATCCCGCCACGAGCGGAACCAAAATTCCAATCGCGATTTGAATGATCAGCGCCATTGGGACAATGCGATAACCGAGCAAACTAAAGTTTAATTGGCTGGCGATGAATGCCGCAAGTCCGTAAGCGCCCTGTCCTCCCAATGGCACAGCGATCAACAATGCCAGCACGCCAAACGAAACGATCATCACCAGATACATTCCCAAAATCTGACGATTGCGCCCACCAACTAATTTCATCACGCCGATGTGACGCAGATGCTGGCCAATCAAGGCGCTGAGTGTGTTCGCGATTAGGGAGGATGACAGGAAGACGATCAGGATTCCCAACGCCATCAGGATTCCCAAAATGGCATTGACGGTGGCCGCCAGCGGATGAACATGAGTCTTCGAGAAACGCGTCCGCAAAACCGGCGTGCCGCCCTTCTCGATCTTATCCTTTACGCTCCCGCCAATGTCACGGATATATGCGTTGTCATCCTGGCCGGTTGCCAAAACAGTGGCATAAATGCGGTTGTAAAGTTGCGGCTGGCGCAGCGTTGGCAACGTATCCATCGTAATGTAACCAAATGGCGGGGATAAAAAGTCGCCCGCGCCCGTTGCCGGGTCCTGCACAATCCCCACAATCACAAATGACTTGGTGGTGTTATCAGGCAATTGAATGACGAGCGAATCGCCGACTTTTACATCCAGATATTTGAGCGCATTCTTTTCGAGGATGATCTGCTTTTTCAATGGCTGGCTGGTTCCCGCAACAGGGCTAAGCAGGTTGATCTTGTTCCTGGCAAAATTATTGACAGCAACAATGTCAATCGTTGTCCAGCTTGTGCTATTTGCTGAACGAACACGCATATTGAATACGCGGCGGCCTTCAGCGTTTGCGATGCCCCGCGAGTCGCGCACAGTGGTCAATACTGTGTCATCGAAATCCGCCGTGCGCAATTCGATATTGGCCGGATTATTGGCCGCATAACTGGCGCTCATATCCTGTGAAATGATGACATACGCCCCTGCGATCACGCCGATCGAAAATACGCCCACCGCGATGGAAAAGACCACCAGCAGCGTGCGGGCTTTATTCTCTATTAAATCCAGAAATACTTTACGCCATCTTGGTTTCATATAAATCAGGCTTTACGTTTAACAGTTTTGCTTCTTTTTGTTTTTGTTTTTACACTTTTCGTCTTGTTCGTTACGTCTTGCGTCTTTGCTTTGGA
>JAJYOH010000551.1 GCA_021796315.1 Chloroflexota bacterium | reverse complement strand
TGCAGAGGGCATTGCCAATGTGCGCGCCCAGCGGACATCCGCCTCGAGGATGGTCCTTCCAACGAGTTCCAGACTCAACTTGCGGGCAATGGTTTCAACTTCAGGGAGTTCGGGCATGGTTTTAGCGGTTAGCTATGAGCAATTAGCAATTGGTTACTAGCACTTAGCTGTCACAGGCCGACTGCTAACAGCTAAACGCTAAAAGCTATTCGTTGAACATCTCTCCCACGCTGCGACCCTCGTGGGCGCGCTTAATGACCTCGCCCAACAGCTTGGATACCGTCAACACAGTGATGCGGCCTTCGAGATGCTTCATGTTTTCAGCCGAGATCGGGACTGAGTCGGTGGTGATAATGTGTTTTATCGGCAGAGCCGCCAAACGTTCCGCGGCGTTGCGGGAAAGAATGGGATGAACAAAGGCCAGATAAACAGCGCGCGCGCCCTTAGACTTCACAAGGTTAACTGCCTGCGAGATCGAGCCGCCGGTATCGACTTCATCATCCACGATCAGCACATCTCGATCCTGAACTTCACCTATCAAGGTCACCGCTTCGGCTTTGGCATCGTTGCCTGAACGGCGTTTTTCTATAAAGGCCACCGGCATGTTCATGTCAGCCGCGTAGTTGCGCGCTTTTTTGGCAAAGCCCAGATCAGTGGCCACTACTACCGGGTTGACAAGCTGGGCGCGTATCATGGCGATAATATGATCTACGATCAAGTGCGAGGCGGTCAGCACATCGCCGGGTATGGAGAAAAAGCCTTGGATTTGGCCGGCGTGCGGGTCGAGGGTCATGTAGCGGTCCGCGCCTGCAACTTCGATCATATCCGCTACCAGTCGCCCCGTGATTGGCACGCGCGGCTGGTCTTTCTTGTCCGAGCGGCCATACGCAAGATACGGAACGACTGCGGTGATGCGCGCGGCCGAGTCCAGGCGCAGCGTTTGAATGGTGATGAGCAGTTCCATCAAATTGCGATGAACAGGCGAAGCCGTGTGCTGAATGAGATACACATCCTGTCCGCGCACGCTGTGCCTGAGTTGGACAAACAGGTTTTCATTGGGGAACTCGACTATTTTGTAATCACATAGCGGCACATTCAAATAGTCTGCAATCTTTCCTGCGAGGTCAGGCGAACCTGTTCCGCAAAATAGCTTGACCTCCCCGTAAACTTTCATCTCATGAAGGTGCGTGTGTTGACTCATCTCTTCTCCTGACGCGCGTTCCACTCCGAACGCAAAACGCTCATAAAATGTACATCGACATATTGGCCGTGTTTATAGACCGCCTGACGCATCGTGCCGTCCAAAATAAAACCCGCCTTTTCATACGCCCTTTTGGCGCGCAGGTTTGTGGAATACACGCGCAGATAAATGCTATTCAAGTTCAACGTCTCGAAGCCGTGTTGCAGGATCAATTCCACCGCTTCGGTGCCATAGCCCTTATTCCACACCGACTTGTCGCCGATCATAATGCCAAGTTCAGCCGTGCTGTTCATCCATTCGATGTGAAACAAACCGCAATTGCCGATCAACCGCCAGCCGCGTTTCTCCTTGCTCTCGATTGCCAGCGGCTTCTCGGCCTGCTCTCCCAGATTCGTTCGTTCAAACCAGCGCTCTTCATCCGCAAGCGACATCGGCAAATTAGCCAGCAAACCTTCCGTCACTTCGGGATCGTTGATCCACTCATGAAATTTTTGCAGATCGCTTTTTTCCACGCCGCGAAAACGGATGCGTTTGCCGTACATCATCTCGACCTTCCATTTGTCAACATCCTGACAGCTTCCCGCGGCGACAAACTTCTTTTATAAACCTGCATCATCACTTCTTCATATTTGGATTCGGGGACGCGTTCGCGAAATTGCCTGACCAGCGTTTCTTGCAAAACCGCATCCATCTCGGACTCGAGGCGGGCGCGCTCACGAGCGGCCCAATCTCCGCTGAGGCGTAAATGCTGCGCGTGCATCGCGATCTGTTCGGCCAATTCGGGAATGCCCGTCCCGTCGAGCGAGACCGTCCGTTGAATGGGCGGAATCCAAAGCGCCGCGTCCTTCACCTCCGGCGCGACGCTCATATATTTTCCGTGATGTGAGAATATGTGTTGGGCCGGGTGCGCCAACTCCAGCATGGACTTCAATGCCTTTTCGGTGTTCTCCACACCAGGGCGATCTGCTTTGTTTACAACCAGAATATCTGCAATTTCCAGAATGCCTGCCTTGATGGCCTGGATATCATCGCCGAGGCCGGGCGCTTCCACCACCAGCGTGGTATGGGCCAATCGAGCGATGTCCACTTCACTTTGTCCCGCCCCGACCGTTTCTATCATCACGATCTCAAAACCCGCCGCATCGAAGACTTGCACCATGCCCGCGGTGGCCTGTGCCAATCCACCAAGCGAGCCGCGCGTTGCCATCGAACGGATGAACACACCCGCGTCGCCGCTCAAATCTCTCATGCGAACACGGTCGCCCAACACCGCGCCGCCCGTAAACGGACTGGATGGATCAACCGCCACGATTGCCACGCGCTTATTTTGTTTGCGAAAATATAACGCCAGTTGATTGACAAGCGACGATTTGCCCGTGCCCGGCGCGCCCGTCACACCGATCAGATGCGCTTTTCCAGTGTGAAGAAAAAGTTCTGCAAGCGCGGCATGGCCATCAGCTGTGTCATTCTCAATTTGAGTCAGAGCACGCGCCAATGACAAGCGGTCACCGTTAAGAATCTGATTTACCAAGTCCATCCACAATCCTTACGTATTACGTAGTGTGGATTACGTAATATTATTTCACAGCGTTCCGAATATCCTTGATGATATCCTCCGTTGAAGCGCCGGGGCCATAAACGCCAGCCACACCCATTCGCTTCAACTGTGGCACATCTTCATCCGGCACAATGCCGCCGATGAAAACCTTGACCTTGCTCTGCCCGTTGGCCTTCAACAATTCCAGGATACGCGGCGCAAGCGCCATGTGTGCGCCTGAAAGAATGGACAAACCGACGATATCCACGTCTTCCTGCAAGGCGGCTTCGGCGATCATCTCAGGAGTTTGACGCAGGCCGGTGTAAATGACTTCCATACCGGCATCGCGCAGCGCGCGCGCCACCACTTTTGCGCCGCGGTCGTGCCCGTCCAGGCCGGGTTTGGCTACCAGCACACGGATCTTTTTATCTGTCATGTTTCCTCCGCGAGGGATTTCTGTTGGGATTATACTATGTCACACTTCCCTCTCCCTCAATGTTTTGCATTTACAATGATGCTGGGTACAGGAGAAAAAATAAGAGAAACATTTCTCATTCTCATCTCACGGAAATGAAGCATCATAAATTAGTTTAGAAGGAGGCTCCTATGCAGCCCGAATTGACTGAAAAAACCCTGGAGTTGATCCGCCGCACATCCAGCAGTTTGCCGCCGGATGTGGAAAAACGCCTGTGCGAATCGGTTGAAAAGGAAGAGCCGGGTTCAGCGGCACGCGGCGCGCTCGAGACGATCATGAAAAACGTTGAGCTTTCGCGCGCCAATTCCACACCAATCTGCCAGGATACCGGCACGCCGATCTTTTACGTGCATTATCCCGAAGGCTGGTCCACGCGTAAACTGCGCCAGCAAATCCGCGCTGCGATGGTGGAAGCCACCAAGCGCAACTTCATGCGTCCCAACGCGGTGGACGCCATCTACGATAAAAACAGCGGCAACAATCTTGGCGGCGAAGATTTCCCGACCATCCATTTTGAAGAAATAGACGCCGACCAGCCGCTCGTGATCGAGTTGATGCTCAAAGGCGGCGGATGCGAAAATGTCGGGCGGCAATATTCGTTGCCCGATAACAGCCTCGGCGCGGGGCGCGACCTAGCCGGGGTGAGAAAAGTCGCTCTCGACGCGGTGCAAAAGGCACAAGGTCAAGGCTGCGCGCCGGGTATTCTCGGCATCGCTATCGGCGGCGACCGCGGCTCATCCTATGCCAAATCCAAAGAAGTATTGTTCAGCGAAATGGGCGCACGCAACTCCGACCCGGAACTCGCCAGGTTGGAAGAACGCCTGATAAAAGAATCCAATGAAATGGGCATCGGCCCGATGGGCTTCGGCGGCAAGACGACCGTGCTGGATGCAAAG
>JAJYOH010000550.1 GCA_021796315.1 Chloroflexota bacterium | reverse complement strand
GTGCGTTCCTGGCGACTACATGGGTGAAGTCAAATTAAAAGGAGAAAAGAAAGAAAATGAAAAAATCGTTTCGTTTGTTGTTCTTACCTATTGTTGTGCTTGCTGCACTGTCTTTGAATGCGTGCAGCGGCGTGCAGGCAGCCCAAGGTTCGCAAGATTCGGGTTTCGGAAGCAACCTCAATGATTTGAGTTTGACCGGTGTTCCTTCGACAACTTCCGTCAATTCCAGCAGCGCTGTTATTGGGACCGCGACCCCTGATATCTCTGGTACGCCGGATGGCACCGAGACTCCCGATATTAAAGAAACCCCGTCTGCCAGCGAAACGCCTGATGCACAGCATGATGCACAGCATGAATTGGCCGGCACGGTTTCTGCCATGGATGCAACCACCATCACGATTAATGGCGTGGTCTACCAACTCGCGGATCTCCCGGCTTTTGCTGCAACCCTTAAAGTCGGCGACCAGGTCAAAGTGGAATTTATTACCAATGCAGATGGCACTGTCATCGTACGTGAAATTACGATCTCATCCGGTTCGGACAGCACTTCTCTCGATGGTAATTCCAATTCCAGCGATCTTAATAGTAACGATCACAACGTCAATGGCAACTCAAACAGTAATGAAGCTAATAGCAATGACAGTCAACACGATGCCAATAGCAACGAAACCGAGCAGAATGATATCAGCACGGCTGCACCTGTAATAGCAACTCCATAAAAAGTTTTTTATCCCGTGAGGCGAGTTTTTATCCGCCTCACGGGAGGATGATATACTGGGCATGAACACGCAACCTGTGCTCTACTCTCTCGATCGGACAGTTGCCATTCCCATGCAGAATTTCGACGAAAGTCAAGCGCTGGATGGCCTGCGGAACCTTGACTCGCAGGTCATCGGCGCTGTTTATGACAAATATTTTCCCGAGGTATATCGTTACGTACGTTATCGCCTCAATGATGAACAAGTTGCCGAAGATATCGCCAGCGATGTTTTTGTGCGTATGCTCGAAGCCGTACAAAACAATCATGGGCCGCGGACTAACTTGAAAGCCTGGCTGTTATCCACTGCTTCACACATTATTGCCGATCATTTACGCCGCGCTTATCGGCGCCCGACTGAATCTTTACCGGAAGACCTGCTTGATTTTTCTTCTGCTCCGCACGACGAATTTGACCGCCGTCAACAAACGCGCGATTTTCAACAGGCCTATGCCCAACTCACGCCCGAACAACAACACGTTTTAGCCTTGCGTTTTGGGCAGGGATATTCGCTTGAAGAAACCGCTTCTGTGTTGAATAAAAATGTCAACGCAGTGAAAGCCCTCCAATTCCGGGCGCTGTCTGCACTTCAGCGCAATATTGGGGAGGTGGATGATGAATAAGTTATACGATGCTCTTGAAAATTGTTTACAAAATCTCGAACAGGGACAGGACCTGGATACGGTTCTGGCGCGCTATCCAAAGCTTGCTGATGAACTGCGTCCCATACTCGAAGCCTCGCTTCTTGCCCGGACCTCAGACCGCACCATTCAAATCGACGCCCAACGCCGAGGCCGCGCCCGTTTAATGCAACGCGCTGCCGAAATGCGCGAAGCAAAACGGTCGCGCCGCCGGATGATCCCCATGTTCTCGCGTTGGGCGATCACATTTGGCATGGCGGGCGCCTTGTTCCTCAGCAGCACGGGGTTGGTAAGCGCCTCCTCAGGCACATTGCCGGGCGATCAACTTTATCCTGTCAAACGTACCTGGGAAGATGTTCGTCTGTTCTTTGTATTCAATCCTCAAGGACGTAATATCCTGGAAAGCCGGTATGAGCAGGAACGCCTAAATGAGATCGATGAATTATTGGTGAAGGGGCGCTCTGCTCCGATCACATTTTCCGGCCTGGTGGTCAGCCAACAGAACGGGCAATGGATGATCTCGGGCATTCCGGTGTCGGTCACAAGTTCGACGCGCCTGCCCACAGGCATGGTCTCAAGCGGCGTTCCGGTCACGGTAGTCGGAGCGACGCGAAACGACGGCACTGTCGATGCACAGGAAATCCGGCTTTTGCAGCCGGGAGTCTCCCTGCCTCCGCTCGAACCGTCAGGTGATAACGATCAAAATGGCGAGTTGGATAATGAGAATCATAGCGGCCCAGTCGCGCCCACTATTTCGAATTTGCAGGTCACGCCTCTGCCAGTTATCATAACCACGCCTACCCCGGATTTGCAATCATTGTCACAGCAACAGCAAAGAGGTTATGAGTTTAGCGGTGTGGTCGAGTCGATGCAGGGCAATGTTTGGAATATCAATGGACAATCTGTGATCGCGGATCAGGCGCAGATCGATGGCTCGGTGAGAGTCGGTTCATCTGTAAAATTCGAAGGTTATTACGATATCAATGGAAATTTCATCGTTACCAAGGTTGAGGTCAAATCTGTTATCACCAGACCTGCCGATTCAAATAATGGGGACGGCGGTTCAGGAAGTTCTGGAAGCGGCTCTGGTTCTGGAGGCGATTCCGGTTCTGATAGTAATAGTAACGATAACCATCATGACAATAATACAAATACCCAGAATTCCAACGAAAATGATCATTAAGAAAATCAATTTCTAGTCGGTTGTAAAAAGTGAAAGACCGTCTGTACAGACGGTCTTTCTTCTTTGTTGCTTCGTTGGGTGTTGCCATTTCTTCCGGTTTCGATTACATTAAGCCATATAGAACATTCGTACCATTGTGAGGAGTGATGAAATGGCAGACAAAGAATTTTATCTTGGCCGTCTTTTTGATCCCAAAAGTGGAAAGACTACCACTCAGCAAATCACCTACGATCCCGCTGACTTAACCACACATGCGGTCGTGACTGGTATGACTGGTTCAGGTAAAACCGGTTTATGTATCGGCATGTTGGAGGAAGCCGCCCTGCAGGGAATCCCCGCCATTATCATCGACCCTAAAGGCGATCTCACAAATTTACTCCTGCATTTTCCCGATCTTGTTCCACAGGATTTTCAGCCATGGATCGATCCCGACCTGGCACGTCGCGCCAGTGAGACTGTTGACCAGGCGGCCGCTGCCGCGGCACAGGCGTGGACAAAAGGACTGAGCGATTGGGGCATCAGCCGCGAGCGGATGCTGGCGCTCAAGAACGCGGCTGAGTTTGCCATCTATACACCCGGTTCCGACGCGGGCATTCCGGTCAGCGTGTTGTCGTCGCTGGCCGCGCCGCAGATCGATTGGAATTCCAACCGCGAGATTTTGCGCGAAAAAATTTCCAGCACGGTCACAGCCTTGTTGGGACTGATCGGCATGGAAGATATTGACCCAATTAAGTCGCGCGAACATATTTTGCTTTCCAATCTTTTTGAAAATGCGTGGAGTCAGGGACAGAATCTTGAACTGACCGAACTGATTCTCAAAACACAAACACCGCCCTTTGATAAACTTGGCGCCTTTCCTGTCGACGCTTTCTTTCCTCCAAAAGATCGCATGAGTCTTGCCATGCAGTTGAATAACATTCTAGCCGCGCCTGCCTTTGAAGTCTGGCGCGAAGGCCAGAGCCTGGACATTGCCTCCCTGCTTTTTTCAAAGGATGGACAGCCGCGCCACAGCATTTTTTATCTTGCGCATTTGACCGATGCCGAGCGCATGTTCTTCGTGACACTGTTGTTTTCCGCAATCGAGTCCTGGATGCGCTCGCAGTCAGGCACGGGCGCGTTGCGCGCCCTGGTTTATATGGATGAGATTTTTGGTTATCTGCCTCCCATCAACAACCCGCCGTCGAAGCAGCCCTTGCTTCGCATGTTGAAACAGGCGCGTGCTTTCGGCGTTGGCCTTTTGCTCGCCACACAAAACCCGGTCGATGTGGATTACAAGGCCCTCTCCAATGCAGGAACGTGGATCATCGGCAAACTTCAAACTGAGAACGATAAGAATCGTTTGCTTGACGGACTGCAAAGTGCGGCAGGCGGCGCTTCGCGAGCAACACTTGATCAATTAATTTCGAGTCTCGGAAAACGTGTTTTTGTTTTGCATAATGTTCATGCCAAATTCCCTGCGCTTTTCCAGACGCGCTGGACGATGAATTTTTTGGCCGGCCCAATGACACGCACACAGATCCCGCCGCTCGATAAACTGGACGTATC
>JAJYOH010000549.1 GCA_021796315.1 Chloroflexota bacterium | reverse complement strand
AGCCTCATCGCGGGACGCGAGAATACGATTTGTGTGGTGGTCGTTCCAACGTCTATACCGACGGATAGAAGTGCGCGCGAATCAGACATAAACAAGAAATGTAGGGCACAGCGCCGCTGTGCTACTATAAATTTATTCTTTTCTGTAGGAAACTTTTCCGCTTAATTCCAGCGAGTCGATCACGCCGACGATGACTGAGTCGATGGGGGCGTTGGTGGTCTGGCTGGTGTAGCGGGCGGATGAACCATCTGTTACCATAACGAGGTCGCCGGTCCCCGCGCTGACCGTGTCCACGGCGATATATGGCTCTCCTTTGACTTTGCCTTCCGTGTCTGCATCGCGCACGATCAATAATTTGCGTCCGCGAATGGATTCGTCTTTGATGGTCGAAATGGTCGAACCGATTACAAGAGCAATACGCATGGCGTCCTCAATATAAATAGGAATGGGATTGGAGAATTGTATCTTAAATCCTCCAATCCCATTGACTTTTTTTACAAATTAATCGTCGCCTCTTGCTTTAGCTGCGGCGGCCATCTCAGCTTCAATGCGGCGGAGTTCGGCTTCATCCGCTTTAGTTGGACCCTTGAAGCGATTGCGCTCATAGGCAAACCAGTAAATGACTAATAGGACGCCAAGTCCCAGCATTGTCCAAAGAACGAGTTCGTTGGGGGGCAGGATGAACACTATACAAATGAAAACGGTGTAGACCACTGCAATGATATTCAGCAATGGTCCCCACGAACCGAGGTTCCAGGGTGCATTCTCTTGTGTAGTGAATTCACCTTTCTTTGCCATTTTGTTCCGCACATTGAGGAAAGATGGAATGTTGTAGGCAATGTACAGAGTAATGGTGCTGATCGAGGTGACTACGAAATAGGCGGAGGAGTACAAGCAAATCAAAACCGCCAGAATGCTGGTAACGATGATGGAATTCACTGGAGTGCGTAATTTAGGATGGATCTGCTTCATGAACTCCCAACCCGGGAAGCCTTTATCGCGTGCAAAGGCAAAGATCATGCGGCTCATGGATGTGATGGATGCCAAGCCGCACAACCACATGCCAAAGAACACGATAATGGCGATCAAGCCGGCCCAGAAGGCGGTCAAATTTTGGTAGGCGATATATAGCACCGGGTACGCATCATTTGCTGTTGCGGCAATATCGGGGATGGCAAATGTAAACGCCATCAGCATGAGATAGCCAACGATGGATGACACAGCCACAGACAGGAAGATACCCCATGCGCTATTCAGACGAGCCAGAATGGTTTCCTCAGCCATGTGGGCCGAGCCATCATAACCAGTGTAGGTCCATTGCGCTTGCAAAAAGGCAAGTACAAATACAAAGGCAAACGGCGCAACTTTGTAGGTATTTATCAAACCGGGGAACAGCGCAAAGAAGGGTGATTTCAACACTAGTGTGCCCAGCACCAGTGCAGGTCCTGTTGATCCATCAGCAAATGTTGCGGATGAGGCATCCAGCGGGTTAACCGTTGTAATTCCTTGCGTGGCAAAAGCCCATGAATTGTGTGTCTTGCCAACGAAGAAGAGCAGTAAGGCGATGATGAAAACGCCAACGATGTGCCACCAAACACTGAAATCGGTCAACTTGACTGTTGTTTTGATACCGTAGATATTGAGCAGGACCTGCGGGATCATAATAACAACCATCACAACGATGTAGAAGCCCCAACTGTTCAAAGTCCAGCCAAAAATTCCCAACGGTAGGTCGCTGGGAACACCGAATGTACGCGTGAGCAGACCAACGAAATATATTGCGGCGGCAATATCAATGCCTGCCGTGATTGTGATCTGTCCGATCATGTTCATCCAGGCCGTCAACCAACCCCAGCCCACACCACCCAGTCTTGATGCCCAGTAATATAAACCGCCGGCGGTGGGGAATGCAGAGGCAATCTCAGCCATTGATGCGGCTATGATGAGAGTGAACACACTTACGACCGGCCAGCCCACTGTATTAATAACCGGACCGGCAAACTTGAGACCGTATCCATATAACAACATGGCCCCGGTTAGGATTGAAATCGTGGTGAAGGAAATCGCAAAATTAGCGAACCCGCCCATCTCACGGAACAACTGCTGGGCGTATCCCAGCTTATGAAGATCTTTCATGTCTTGCTGGATTTGCTCGTCACGCGTCTTTTGCTTGCCTTTTTCTGCCATTTGAGTTCTCCTTCAATTTTTGATGGTATTGCAATTTTTTACGAAGCACCCATTCAAAAAACTGTTTCTCAAATATTCCCGGCTCACCTCCATGATTTTATTTGCAACGGCGCAATCGAAATTTCAATAAATGCGCTTCATCGCCATCGAACTTGCAGCGCCGACATTGCATCAAATCCCGACACATTGGATCATCTGTCTTGTGCATTTGCCATGGAGCATAGTTGCAGCTGCGACAGATCCACAGGTCAATCCAATTGTCGTATCTGAACACGTGGTTGATTGATAATAGAACCCTGGATTTGAGGATAGGTTTCAGCATTTTAGGCCTAAAAAGGATTAAATTATTATAGCATGCGTGTCAAGCCCTTCCTTGTGCCGTGGACACGAAAACATTGGATTTTGTCTAAACTAATAAAGTGTAACCTTTCAATAATTGGAATGTTTTGCTCTTGACAGATTGGATGAACTGCGTAAAATAAACGAACGTTCGTTCATTTCCAGAAACAGAAAAGATGAAAGATATGGTTGAAGAAACGATCACCAAAGGTGAGCGCACGCGGCAGGCAATTGAAGACGCGGCATTCAAACTTTTTCTCGAGCAGGGTTATCATGCCACTTCCATGCGCCAGATTGCCGACCAGGCCGGGCTGGCCCTCGGCGGTATCTATAATCACTTTTCAAACAAGGAGGAAATTTTCAGCGGCATTATTACGGACAAGCATCCATACAAACGGGTGCTCCCGGCTATCATGGCGGCGGAGGGCGAGACGGCCGAAGATTTTGTGCGCAATGCGGCGAGCGCCCTGGTTTCAGAGTTGGGCAATCAACCCGATTTTGTGAAGCTGATGTTCATCGAGATCATTGAGTTCAACGGAAAACATGCATCGTTAATGCTGCGCGAGATCAGGCCAAAACTTTTGCCGGTCTTTGAGCGCTTTGTGAAGGTCCGAAAAAATTTACGAAAGATTCCCCCGCCTGTTCTGATGCGCTCCTTCATCGGGATGTTCTTCTCTTTTTATGTGACCGAATTATTTATTGGAGACACAGCGCTGAAAAAAATTATGCCTAAAGATAGTTTTGATCTTTTTGTGGATATATACCTGCATGGCATCTTGATGGAGACTACATGAATTCTCGTCTTATTTCTATTATGCGTAAGGAATTTATTCAGGCCTTCCGCGACCGTCGCACGGTCATCATGATCGTTATCATGCCGATCCTGCAATTGTTCCTGCTCGGCTATGCTTCTGCCACGGATGTGAAGAATATTCCCATTGCCATTTGGGATCAAAGCCAAACGACCCAATCACGTGCCTTGTTGGATGCATTTCGCTCAGCGGATTATTTCCTTATCGCTTATTCAGTAAATTCGCAGAGCGAAATTCAAACGCTGATCGAGAAAGGCGACGCCCGTGCCGCCCTGATCATTCCGCCTGATTATGACCGCCGTTTGCTGGCAGGCAACGCGCAAGTCTCGATGATCCTGGACGGTTCGGATGCCTCCGTCGGCACGACAGCGCTTTCTGTCGCTCAATTGATCGGCCAATCTTACGGCGCAAAGATTGTTCAGGAACAATCTGCTCTTCGAGGCGGATTTTCATTATCCGGTTCGCCGCTTCAAGTCCGGACGCAGGTTTGGTACAACCCCGATCTAATCAGCGCCTACTTTATGATCCCGGGCGTGATCGGACAGATTCTTTTCATGATAACAACCGTCCTGACAGCCTCAGCCGTTGTCCGTGAGCGCGAACGCGGCACTATCGAGCAGTTGATCGTGACGCCGATCCGTTCCTGGGAATTGATGGTCGGCAAGATTGCTCCATATGTTATCCTGGCGTCGGTGGAGGTGCTCGAGGCGCTTATTATCGGGCACTGGTGGTTCAAGGTGCCGGTGATTGGGAACCTGGGCCTCATTGCGTTGAGCTCAGGCTTACTTCTGC
>JAJYOH010000548.1 GCA_021796315.1 Chloroflexota bacterium | reverse complement strand
TCTCACCGGCCAGGTCTGCGCTGACAGCATCGGCCCCAAATTCTACAGCGGAATCGGCGGACAGCTTGATTTCATCTATGGCGCGTCGCGTTCAAAAGGCGGCGTTCCGATCATTGCTTTGCCTAGTACAACCACGCTTCGTGATGGCACGCAACTGAGCCGCATCGTGTGCATGTTGAAACAGGGCGCGGGTGTTGTGACCGGACGCAACCATGTTCACTATATCGTCACAGAATTTGGGGTGGCTGATCTTTACGGCAAGACCATTCGTCAGCGCGCGCAGCAACTGATCAATATCGCGCATCCTGACTTTAGAAAAGATTTGGAGAAGCAAGCCAGAGACTTGCATTTCATGTAATTCCAGGCAACAGAATGTTTAAAGTCAGGCTTTTTGCATAACTTCCTTTATTCAAATCGTGTTTCTGTTTCGTGATATAACTACGAACTTGAAGAGTATCTTATGTCTCGTAATGCAAAAATTGTTGCAACGGTTGGCCCAGCCAGCCAGAATGAAGAAGTACTTGAGCGATTGGTCCACGCCGGGATGAACGTGGCGCGCATGAATTTTTCGCACGGCACGCACGAAGAACATGCGGCGCGCATCGCCGCCATCCGGAGAATTTCCGAGCGTGTTGGACAAGCCGTCGGCATTTTGCAGGATTTGCAAGGCCCCAAAATTCGCGTCGGTGAATTGCGCGCGCCG
Organism: Chloroflexota bacterium; assembly: GCA_021796315.1. The sequence continues at coordinate 3,428 of JAJYOH010000548.1, read as the reverse complement.
ATTCAATTGTCCGAAGGCGAGACGGTTCATTTATTCGCGACCGGAACAACACCACCAGACGGGGATGGACAAAAAATTCCGGTGGACTTTCGACAACTCTTCGATTCATGCCGGAGCTCGGACCGGCTTCTGCTCGATGACGGTCGTCTCACGCTGGAAGTTGTTTCTGCAAAAGAGCGCGATGCATTGACCGCCAAAGTCATCATCGGTGGATTATTGTCATCGCATAAAGGAATCAACCTGCCCGGCGTGCGACTCCGCATCGCGGGTTTCACCGAAAAAGATGAAGCCGACCTGGCTTTTGGCATTTCACAAAACGTGGATGCGGTCGCCATTTCTTTCGTCCGTTCGGCGGATGATGTGAAGAAGGTCCGCTATGCCATGCAAAGATTTTCAAACGGCAAACGCCTGCCGTTGTTGATCGCAAAACTGGAGAAGCCGGAAGCCATTGATAACCTTGATGCCATTCTGGATAATGTCGAAGGCGTGATGGTGGCGCGCGGCGACCTCGGCGTGGAACTTCCGCCGGAGCGCGTGCCTGCCTTGCAGAAGCTCATCATCAGCAAGGCCAATGCACGTGCCAAGCTGGTTATCACGGCCACGCAGATGTTGGAGTCGATGATTACGAATCCGCTGCCCACGCGGGCCGAGGCGTCAGATGTTGCCAACGCTATTTTTGACGGGACAGACGCGGTGATGCTGTCCGCAGAATCCGCCTCCGGTAAATATCCGGTTGAAGCGGTGCAGATGATGGATCGCATCGTGCGTGAAGCGGAGATTCACTTTGGCGAGTGGGGCAAGGAACTTGGTGCGATTGAGGGACTTGAAGCGAGCGACGCGGCTTCGATGGCGCGCGCCGCGCAGGCGCTTGCAAATGACAAGAATGTAACGGCGGTGGCGTGTTTCACCACGCAGGGACAGACCGCCTGGCTGATGTCGAAGATCAGACCGCGCGTGCCGATCATGGCCTTCACGCCGAGTGATGAAACTTACGGGCGATTGGCCTTTTTGTGGGGCGTGCGTCCGCAACGAGTTCCGTTCGCCAATTCGTTGGAGGAAATGTTGGGCCATGTTGATTCGGCGTTGATGCGCTCGGACGTAGTGCGATCCGGCGATCAGGTTGTGCTGGTGTGCGGCTTCCCGGTGGGAGCCGTCCGCCCGCCAAACATGGCGTTGTTACACACGGTTGGAGAATAATTTGGGTGGTCGAGTAGGCGGCGGGTTTCGATACGGCAAAATGCGCCTGCTCAACCGCCAATATTTCCAGCGAATTAATTTTTTTCCGTTGAAGAAATTACCAAGCCAATCCCGATCAACACGCCGCCGAAGATAAACAGCGGCGTGATTTTTTCTCCAAGGAAGAACCAACCCAGCAACGTGCCGACAACGGGTTGCGCGAAAAATGTCAGCGAGGCAGCCGTGGCTGGGAGTTCGGCAAAAGCGTAATTCCAAAGGAACATGGCGATGGCAGTCGAGATGATTCCGAGAAAGAGAATCCCGCCGATGATGCCGGGCGTGATGACGCCCATTCCTTGAGTCTTTAATTCCAACGCGCCGAATAAAATTCCCGAAGGCAATCCGCCTGCCAGCATGATGGCTGTGGATGTGATGACATCTGTGGCTTGTGTTACCTTGCGGACAAGCACCGAATACAGCGCCCACGTCAACGCGGCGGCGATCAGACTCATGTTCCCCCAAAACAGCGCAGGCGAGAGTTCAGCGTTGCGCGGGTCAATCACTGCCAGAACTCCCAGTGTGGACACGGCCAATGCGATGATGCGGCGCGGCGTTGTTTTTTCGCCGAGCAAAAAGGGCGCGAAAATCAAAATAAAGGCGGGCGTGGCCGAAGTCACGAGTGAGCCGTTGGAGGCCGTTGAAAGTTTCGTGCCGACGAATTGGAATCCAAGCGAGATGCCATATCCCACCACACCGACCAGAAAAATCTGCCAGACTTGTGTCTGCGTCAATTTGGCTTTTGGCCTCAAAGCGATGACGACGGCTAGTGCAAAAATTCCCAATATGAGGCGCATGGTGAGCAATGTAAAAGGCGGAATTACTTCGAGCACCACTTTGCTAACCACATACATGCCGCCCCAAATGGAAGCGGCGGCGAGACCGGAGAGCAGGCCGATGATGGCGTGTTTGGTTTGCATAATGCGCCGATTATAAACCGAACGTCATTGGATTCTTTCACTTTGTGCAGTCGTTTCTTTTTCTAAATACAGGTGTTAGTTCATTTGGAATCCCCGGCTGACTATTTTAATTTCATCTCTTATGTTTACTTCATCTTACCATGACGTGACCAATCCCCGTGACATTGCCTTCAACCAGCAGGGCAGGGTATCTCCAGCTCAATTGGCCGCATATCATTCCCGCAATCGTCCGCGCGGATCCCAGATCACTATTGCGTTGGTAATTTCATTAATGACGATCGGTATCCTGGCGGCTGAGGTGTTACAAACAAATATTGGTCATAATGGCTCATGGATATTGATCCTGTCTTTTTTGATCTTGGCAGTAGCGGGTTTTGTAATGCTACCCGCAGTGTTGGATTACTCTCAATCGGTACGGATTCGTCAAGCGCTGGCTGATGGTCGGGTTGACGCGTCTGAAGGCGAGGTGGTTTGGAAAAGGGGAAACTTTGTGGCAGAAACCCCGGAAGGGCGCCTGCGTCCTTTATTTAACGATACCCTGACTCTGCTTCCCGGGCGTTACCGCTTCTATTACTTGCCAGGTTGCATGGCTTTGCTCTCCGCCGATTCGCTTGAGGGGACGGGTAGTCGTTTGCCGTCCGCCTCTGATGTACTTACCATTTTGGCGTCCACGCACCACTTCAATCCCTTATCTTTGGAATCCAATCGTAATGGCATCCAGTCCCCCGATCAGGCTTTGCGTCTCACGCTTTTGGCGTCATTATACATAATAGGGGCAATTATGGCGCTGAGCATTTCTGCAGGCATAATCATTTTATTCGAAAAGACGGCCAATGCTTCTGCCCCCGTTTTTCCGGTTCTATGTTTGAATATATTCCTGTTCATCATAGGTTTTTATGTTCTGTGGCGTGGCTTTCTTATTATCTCGGATGTATGGACGGGCAAAATCGCAGCTGTTCAGGGTCATGTGTCTAAATCGGTCTGGAATGGACGCTTGACATCATATCATTATTCACTGGCTGGGATGCGCTGGCGTGTCTCGCACCAGGCTTATAATGCGCTGGTCGCGAGCATTCCTTATCGTATTTATTTCACTCCGCGGAGCAAAATATTGATTGCGATTGAACCTACAGGTTGATATGTATTCTTGGCGACGCAAGATCAAAGGAATCAAAAAACGGTGCAGATGATCCTGCACCGTTAAATATATGTTTGTTTTTCATAATGCGCCGATTATACCCATCAAATTTTTCAAAAGAAACCATGTTATAAGTT
>JAJYOH010000063.1 GCA_021796315.1 Chloroflexota bacterium | reverse complement strand
CTCCCCTCATCGAGCAGCAAAATACGGGGACGCATGGCAAGCACGCCAGCCAGCGCCACTTTTTGTTTCTCACCGCCCGAAAGCAAAAATGTTTCGCGCCCGCGCAAATGGGGAATTTTCAGGAAGGCCAAAGCTTCATCCACGCGCTGGAAAATTTCCTCGCGCGACATGCCGAGATTTTCCAAGCCGAAGGCAACTTCATTCAAAACTTTCGTGCCGAGGATCTGCCGCTCCGGGTCCTGTAACACCGTGCCGATCTTTTGCGAAATCTGCGAGAGTTTCCACTTCTTCGTTTCTTCGCCGAAGACTAAAACCCTGCCGGAGAGTTCGCCTTTGTATGAGCGCGGGATCAATCCGTTGATGGTGCGAATCAGCGTGGTCTTGCCGCAGCCGCTGGCGCCGGCGATGAGCAATATTTCTCCGGGGTTGGCTTCAAAAGAAATATCATGAATGGCCGCTCCCTGCCGGTCACGATACCGAAAAGAAAGATTTTCTACGATGAGGGGAGTGTCAATCATATTGTTCAAATAATTTCTCAAATCGCAATCAGGATAGTCTTATTATCAAGACAATAAAAGGGAATGTCAAGTATGAGATTGGCCGGCGTATTAAGATCACAGGCCGGGATTCACTTTGATCCGCATGTTGTCGATGCCTGCTTTGCATAAGGGATATTGGAAAACAAAGACTTAAGGTGGAACTTGTATATTGGCTTAATAACATCATCACCCACAGAAAACAAAATGCTCCGTTCAGGATGAGGGGTCAAAGTGGTGGCAGAAAGATTTTTATCCAGGAACCATCTACCGTACATCACAAGATTTTTACCGCAAAGAGCGCAAAGCACGCAAAGATTTAAAGGTTTTCTTACAAACTTCGCGTGCTTCGCGGTTCAATTATTTGGCCTGTACTGTAGAAAATCCAAAAATACTTTGTAATGAAGTCGGGAATATCGTCACATCAAAACACAGACGCCCTGCTTTGACGGTTGTGTATTCCTACGCTATACTATATTAGTCTATTTAGTCACTTAGTCTTCCGGTAAACAACATATATAATCGAGGACTGCTGACCATCCGACTACTCTTAGGAGGCTTTTGTATGGCTTTCAAACTCACGTATGCAACCATGTTCAACCCGCCCGAAGAATTGCATAAAGGCTTCGATGCGGCAGTCACAAAACTCAAACAAAATCTCGGAAAAGAATACAGCATGATCATCGACGGCAGGGATGTATTTGCCGACGAAAAATTTGACGATCATTCCCCGGTCAACACCGACTGGGTGCTGGCCAAAATGCAAAAAGGCAACGCCAGCCACGCCAACCAGGCGATTGCTGCGGCTCGCAGGGCCTTCCCAAAATGGAGCCGCACGCCCTGGCAGGAACGTGTCCGCCTCGTTCGCAAGGCTGCGTCCAATCTTGAAGCCCGTATCTTTGAACTCGGCGCAGCTATGGCGCTCGAAGTCGGCAAGAACCGCATGGAGTCTCTCGGCGATGTGCAGGAAACTGCCGACCTAATGTATTATTCCGCCTTGATGATGGAGCAAAATAAGGGCTTCGTCAAACCGATGGGAAAAGACCCGCTGGTTGGATACGATGCCACTAACGTCTCGGTGCTTCGACCTTACGGTGTGTGGCTCATTGTCAGCCCCTTCAACTTCCCCTTTGCCCTGACCGGCGGCCCGACCGGCGCGGCGCTCGTTGCGGGTAACACCGTTGTAATCAAACCTGCCACGGACACAGCCTGGATCGTCCGCCTGTATGCCGAAGCTTTGCGCGATGCCGGTTTCCCGGATGGCGTGGTCAACTTCGTCAGCGGCCCCGGCTCCACACTTGGACAGGCCCTGGTTGACAATCAGGATGTGGATGGCGCAACCTTCACCGGCTCCTTCGATGTCGGCATGAAGATGTACCGCGATTTCGCGAATCGCAACTACGTCCGCCCCATCGTGCTGGAGCTCGGCGGAAAGAATCCCGTTATCGTGTCGCGCAATGCCGATCTAACGGATGCCGCTACCGGCATCGTCCGAAGCGCTTTTGGTCTGCAGGGACAGAAATGCTCGGCGGCCTCACGCGTGATCGTCGAAGAACCCGTCTACGATGAATTGGTTAAACGCTTGAAAGACATGACCGGGAAACTCGTCATCGGCGACCCAACCGAGCGCGCCACATATCTCGGCCCGGTGATCAACCACAGCGCCTACAACGATTTCAAGAATTTCAACGAAGAGATCAATCAGGGCGGCGGCAAATTCCTGACCGGCGGACACGTCAAGACCGGCGGCATGTTCGACAAGGGTTACTATTGCGAGCCGACCTTCGTCACCGATCTGCCCTTCAGCCATCGCCTGTGGCAATATGAAATGTTCCTGCCCATTACCACGATCGGCAAAGTCAGCAACCTTGACGAAGCCATGAAGATCGCCAACAATGTCAACTACGGTTTGACCGCCGGCTTCTATGGCTCGCTAAAAGAAACCGATTGGTTCTTCGATCAGATCGAAGCGGGCGTGACCTACGCCAATCGCCCACAGGGCGCGACCACCGGCGCATGGCCGGGCTTCCAACCGTTCGGCGGCTGGAAAGGCTCCGGCGCAAGCGGCAAGAACGGCGGCGGTTTATATTATGTCCAGCTTTACATGCACGAACAAATCCGCACGCTGATCAAACCCGCCGCGGCAGTTAAGGCAGCTGCGAAACCTACATCAAAGGCGAAAAAAGCAGCCGTGAAGAAAGTTGCAAAGAAAACCGCGCCAAAGAAAAAGGTTGCAGCAAAGGCATCCTCCTCGCGAAGTCCTCGAAGAGGGAAGAGGAAAACTGCCCGCCGCAAATAAGCTTCAATCGCCCCTTCCCCATTGAGGGGAAGGGGTTTTTATCTCAGGCATCATGGAAGATTTTATTCTTCGCATCGGCACATATTTTCTCGTGGTCGGCATAGGGATTTTTATCCTGTTCGTTGCGACCGATTTTGCCAACCAGCCCGATTTCGATTACCTTTTTTGGGCCGTGCTATTGGTTGCTGTTGGCTTGCTGATTCGCAGGCGCAAGCCACCCCCGCCGCCCAGCGGACGCTTTTCATACCTAAAGAAAATGCGAGAAGGCAAGAAAAAAGAAGAACCGAAGAAATGAGATTATGTCAAAATTAACCACACTCTCGGATGCAATTTCAAAATATGTGAACGACGGCGACATCGTCTACGCTGCGGGATTCACGCACCTGATTCCTTTCGCAGCCGGACACGAAATCATGCGCCTCAAAAAGCGGGACCTTGTGCTGGCGCGCGCTACTCCAGATTTGATCTACGACCAGATGGTTGCCGCGAACTGCGCCCGCAAAGTCGTCTTTTCATACATGGGCAATCCCGGCGTTGGAAGTTTGCGAATCGTCCGCTCTGCCATTGAGCAGGGCAAACTCGAATGGGAGGAATATTCGCACTTCGGCATGATCACGCGCCTGCAGGCGGGCGCTTCAGGTTTGCCGTTTCTGCCGATGAATCAAACCGGCGCAACCGATCTTGAAAAATCAAACCCAAACATCAAGCGCATCCCCGATCCATTCGGCGGCAAGGATGTGATCGTCGTGCCTGCATTGAATCCAGATGTCGCCATCGTGCATGTCCAGCGCGCGGATGTGAACGGCAACTCACATCTCTGGGGAATCATCGGCGAGCAAAAGGAAGCCGCCTTTGCCGCGAAAAAAGTCATCGTGACCGCCGAGGAAATCGTGGACCAGGCCGTTATCAGGTCCGACCCGAATCGAACCCTAATTCCATCTGTGATTGTAGACGCGGTTTGTCACGTCCCGTATTCGTGTCATCCATCGTACGCGCAAGGTTATTACGACCGCGATAATGATTTTTACTTGCAATGGGATAAGATCAGCGAATCAGCCGGGAGCGTGAAGAGCTATCTTGATGAATGGGTCTACGGCGTGAAAGATCGAGAAGAGTATTGGCAGAAACTCGGCGAAGAAAAACGAAACAAACTAAAAATCAAATCTCGCATGAGCGAGCCAATTGATTACGGTGAATATTGATCCGCTAATCTGCGCGAATAAACGCGAATAAGTTCAGGGATTATGGTCGACTTAATCTTGAAAGACGAAGTCTGCGCCTTTGTTGGCGCGGCATTTGAAAGCAGGCGGTTTACAAGTCGGCCTCCTGTTGAACTTTGGCACAGATGGCAGACTGGAATGGAGGCGGCTGGCGTTGACCGGCCACGGTTCAACCAAGCAACCTCCGCGCATTTTACGCGAGACAGAAACCCAGTACAAAATTCGTGAAGATTAGCGTGGATTAGCGGATGAACATACCCTCTCTCGATTTCGGCGGCACGGGCGCGCCATTATATTTTCTTCATGCCAATGGCTATCCGCCTGCCTGCTATAAACCGTTACTTGAAAAACTGGCAACGCAATATCACACTTTCGGAATGTTGCTTCGACCGCTCTGGCCGAACTCAAAGCCCGAAGAAATAAAAGATTGGCATCCGCTCAGCGATGATTTGCTTCACTTTTTAGACGAACAAAAACGCGAATCGGTCATCGGCATGGGACATTCCATCGGCGCCATCGTCACCTTGCGCGCCGCATTGATGGAACCAAGTCGTTTCCGCGCATTAGTCTTGATGGACCCGGTTTTGTTTCCGCGCTATTACATGCTCGAATGGAATCTCGCGCGCACAGTCGGGCTCGGTTATCGCGCGCATCCGTTGATACAAGGCGCGCTCAAGCGCCGCCGCGAATTCGATGATCTCGACAAGGTCTTCGACGGTTATCGCCGTCGCGGCATCTTCCGCTTCTTCTCGGACGAAAATCTGCGCACATTCATCGACGGCATCACCAGACCCAAAGCGAACGGCGGCTTTGAATTAGTCTATTCGCCGGAATGGGAATCGAGAATCTATTTCACCGGCATCTGGCGCGACTGGGACCTGTGGAATGGTTTGAAAAAACTCCAAGTCCCGACATTGATCATCCGCGGCGCGGAGACGGATACCTTTTGGGAATCGACTGCCCGGATGGTCGAGCAGAAAAAGAATCCGAAGATCAAAATCGTCGCGCTCGAAAAATCCACCCACCTGCTTCCGCTCGAAAGGCCGCAGGAAGTGTTCGACATCACGCAAAAGTTTTTTGAAGATACCAAAATCTAATGAACGGTACAAAAATGCGATTCAAGGATGAGTCCCTCCACGCAACAACATCATCCTATCAAGCCACCCTGGGGCCTGCCACCCGCTACGGCGCGATCACAGGATCAAGCTTTGAATTGTTTTTTACATTTTATTATTGGCTGTCAGGTTACCCCATTCAGGCCGTTTACCTGCAACTCGCGGCGACACTCATCAGCCTGGCCGCGTTAATTATTGTTCAACGCACAAAACATGTCCGGCTGGCAGCACAGATGGTGACCGTCGCATTGTTCCTTTGCCTGGTCGGCCCCGGGATTTACACAGGCGGCATCGACTCTTCCGCAATGGTCTGGCTCACTTTCGTGCCCGTCGCCGCGGCGATCATGGGCGGAGCAAAGCCCGGGCTATTTTGGAGCATCGCCAGTATCACCACGATCATTGGCTTGTTCATCATCAACCGGGTATCCATGATCGATGTAACCACACGCCCGCCCCAAAGTATAGACCGTGTAGTAGACCTGGCTTTTTGTATCACCGTCATCGCAATTGCGATCCTGATCAACGAACGAACGAAACAGCGAGTCATGGCGGAACTGGACAAGACGAAAACACAATTGACCGAACTTGCCAACATGGACCCGCTTACAAACGTTTTCAACCGGCGGTATTTTATAAACCATGCGCAAACAGAGCTGGAGCGACGCAGGGATGGACAGGAATTTTCCATCCTTTTAATAGACATCGACCACTTCAAAAAAATCAACGATACCTACGGTCACACCATCGGCGATCAGGTATTGAACGGAAGCGTAGCAATATGCGCCACAGTTTTACGGAGGGAAGACATCCTGGCGCGTTTGGGCGGGGAGGAATTCATCATTTTATTGCCGGACACTTCGCCAGAATTGGCACACGACATCGCCGAACGTCTGCGCTCAACAACGGAACACACGCCGATAAAAACGGATGCCGGCTTTGTAAATATCACGATCAGCATTGGTATAAGCCCATATTCGTCAAAAGAAGAAACATCTTTGCAGGAATTAATTCGCCACGCGGATGATGCGATGTACAAAGCCAAAGACGCCGGACGAAATCAAGTAGTCGCCTGGTTATACCCAAATTAGGCAAACAAAAATCATTATCAAATATCAGAGGAAACAATGGACTATTCTTCAGCCGAATTAATGATCATAAACGCCGCGCGTTTATTGCGCGATGGCGACGTAGTATTTGTCGGTGTTGGACAACCCAACCTGGCTTGCAACCTCGCCAAGCGGACTCACGCTCCGAATCTGGTCATGATCTATGAAGCGGGCGTGATCGGGGCAGAGCCGGAACGGCTACCGTTATCCATCGGTGACCCAACGCTGGTAACCGGTTCGTTATCCGTGGTCAGCATGTACGACATCTTTACGTTATATCTCCAGCGCGGCAACGTGGATGTCGGCTTTATGGGCGGCGCACAGATAGATAAATTTGGAAACATCAACGCCACTGTCATCGGCAATGATTACGACCATCCGAAGACTCGTTTGCCCGGCTCAGGCGGCTCGCAGGAGATCGCGGCGTGGGCAAACCGTTGTTATCTGATGACGCCGCATCAAAAGCGCCGCTTCCCCGAAAAAGTGGATTTCATGACTTCCGCCGGATTCCTTGAAGGAAAAAAATCGCGTGAAGCAACCGGCGTACGCGGCGCGGGCATGGTCGGCGTGGTGACAGATATCGGTTTCATGGAACCTGACGAAAATGGCGAACTGATTCTGACCGCACTTCATCCCGGCAAAACTGCCGAACAGGCCAAAGAAAATACCGGCTGGGATCTGAAGGCTGCGTCCAAGTTAAAGACCACCGAACCCGTCACCGAGAACGAATTAAAAATCCTGCGCGAAGAACTCGACCCATCGGGGATATATCTCAAAAGCGGATGATTCTCAACGCAACCTGCGGAAGCGCTCGGCGTAAGTCATGGTGTCAAATTAAATTTAATAAACGGAGGCTGCACCATGAGTAACACAGGAAAAGTATTACGACGTTCCAGACAGGATCGCGTCATCGCTGGCGTCTGCGGTGGTCTCGGAGAATTTTTCGGTATCACCCCGGTCTGGTTCAGATTGGCATTCATCATCGCCGCCATCCCCGGCGGAGTCCCCGGAATAAGTCTATATTTATTGTTGTGGCTTATCGTTCCGAATGCATAAAACACCAAGGTGACCAAACATGGATTCAAATCCACCTGAACGTTCGCCCATCAGCAAAATCTTTATTTCTCCCGATGAACCTCGCCTGCGTGCGGGCTGGCGTTTGTTAATCCAAACGATTTTATTTGTCGTGCTCGCGTTCATTGCCGGCATTCCCATCGTAATCCTTGTTTATGTTCTTCACGGCGACTTATCAGGCGCGCCATTCCTCACTGCCAACATGTTTGCCGAATTGGTCGGCGTGACATTATCGGTATATATCGCCCGTCGTTTTCTCGACAAACGTTCATTCGCAAGCCTTGGCTTCAAGCTGGATAAATTTACGCTCTACGATATTTTCGCGGGCATCGCTATCGCGTTCATCATGATGGGTTCCATATTTTTCGCGATGAAAATATTGGGCTGGCTAACATTTGAATCCTTCGCCTGGGACGCCGAACCGATTTCCAACGTCATTTTACAAACAGCGATGTTCTTTTTTGTCTTCATCCTCGTCGGATGGAATGAAGAACTTCTGAGCCGCGGCTATCATTTGCAAACCATTGCCAGCGGCATCAATCTTTTTTGGGGCGTGATCATTTCATCGATCATCTTCGGGCTTCTTCACCTTGGCAATCCCAACGCCGCCTGGGTCAGCGCGGCGGGAATTTTCTTCGCAGGTCTTTTCCTTGCTTATGGTTACATTCGCACCAAACAACTTTGGCTTTCCATCGGCCTGCACATAGGCTGGAATTTCTTCGAGGGAGTTGTCTTTGGCTTCCCGGTTTCGGGGTTGGACATTTATCCGCTGACTCACATCTCCGTCACCGGGCCGGAAATTTGGACGGGCGGCGCGTTTGGTCCCGAAGCGGGACTCATCGTTCTTCCCGCCCTCGCGCTGGGAGCCGTTCTAATTTACCTTTACACACGCCCGCGCATTTCCCGTTAAAATTCACCCCGATGAAAACTCCAATCTACGTGGTTCTTTTCGATCTCGGCAACACACTCGTCTACGACAAAGAACCCTGGGAAAATTTATATCTGCGCGCAGACAAGGCCCTGTGGAACTCTTTGCACGGCTGCGGTGTAAAGCTGGCGCCCAGCGAACTTTATGGCAAATACAAAACCTTATTTCAGCTTTACTATAAATTGCGCGAAAACGATCTCGATGAGCCGGGCATTGGATTTATTTTGCGCGACTTGTTGAATAAGAACGACATTCATCTTTCTGACGAAGAGTTGCACACATCTCTGCGCTCGATGTATCGCATCACACAGGCCAACTGGTTTGCAGAAGATGACGCCATCCCCGTGTTGGACACGCTCAAACAGCGCGGGTTTCGTCTTGGCATTATCTCCAACGGCGCGGACAATCAAAACACATACGCACTAATCGACAAGGCAAATATCCGCCCTTATTTTGAATTCATCATTTCATCCGCAGCATTCGGCAAACGCAAACCGCATCCCGGAATATTCCACGCCGCGCTGAATCATTTTCAAGTTTCGGCGGAGCAAGCCGTGATGGTCGGCGACACATTTGACGCAGACATCGTCGGTGCGCGCGGGGTTGGAATGAACAGCGTCTGGGTCACGCGGCGAGTCAAAAAAACGGTAACCCGCCGCCAGGTCCGGCCCGACGCGGTCGTATCCACATTGAGCGAGATCCCGGCGCTTCTATCAGCGTGATAGAATCCGCGCATGAAAAATTCAAAATGGCTTCCGTACATCGCGCTCGGTGTGGGAATATTATCCTTAAGTCTGTCGGCAATGTTCGTGCGCTGGGCGCACGCACCCGGACCCATCACCGGCCTGTATCGTCTGCTTTTCTCGACCATAATCCTCACCCCTTTTTTCCTTCGACGGCAAAAAACTGAAGCGCCGATCTCGCGCGCAATTTTGATATTTCCCATTCTCGCCGGTGTTTTCACTGCCGGTGATTTTTCCTTCTGGAATACATCGCTGGCTTATACAACTGCCGCCAACGCAACCCTGCTTGGCAATACCGCTCCGCTGTGGGTCGCGCTGGGAGCGTGGTCGATCTTTCGCGAAAAATTATCAGGAGTTTTTTGGTTCGGTCTTGCGCTGGCATTGGCAGGCGCGGCCTTGATCATGGGCAGCGATTTTCTGCTTCACCCGCGTTTGGGCATCGGCGATTTGATGGCGAGCGCCGCCGCCATTTTTTATGCGTCCTACATGCTATCCACTCAACGCGGACGTCAGCACATTGATCCATTCCGTTACACGTGGATGGTCGGCGTGTCGGCATCCATCGCAATGGTCTTCATCAATTTAATTTTAGGCAATGCATTCTTCGGCTACGATGCGACGACCTGGCTTATCTTCCTTGTTACCGCCGTCGTCTCTCAGACAATCGGATACATTTCGGTTTCCTACGCGCTCGGACATTTGCCTGCCCGCGTCGTCTCTCCGACCTTGATCGGCCAACCGATCATGACGGCAATTCTCGCCATTCCGCTTTTGAGCGAAATCCCCAGCCTGGTCCAAATCCTGGGCGGGCTGGTCGCGCTGGCTGGAATTTATATCGTCAATCAATCTCACAATTCAGAAGAAATCCCGAACGGTTAAAATTACTCAACAACTTCATGGCCTGAAAGCAAATTTAAATAACTGACGGTTGAACGTCGCCTAAAATCGCTGTACACTGGGCTTATCTTACATCACTGAGGAGGATCAAATGACTCTGGATAGCATTCTCGAAATCACAATCGGCCTGGTCATGGCATGGCTAATTCTTAGCATGGCAACCATGCAAATCCAGGAAGTTATCATCGATCTGCTCGGCACGCGCTCAAAGTTCCTCGAAGATAGATTGCTTGAAATGTTCAGGAACAAGGACCTGCGCGACCAGTTCTACCAGCACCCTTTCATCAAATCCTTGAACGTGAAAAAATGGGGACAAGACAGAAGACCTGTGGATATTCCCAATCCAATATTTGCAAAAGCGGCTGTGGATATTTTCCTGAACGCAGGAAAAACCGGAAACGAAATTCCCGCCGGGAGAATGAGCCTGGACGCCATGCAAACCAGCATGGCTCAAAGCATGACAACTCTTAAGGGAATGGATAAATCCATTGCCCGCACGGTCGAATTTCTCCTGCCAAATTTTGAATTGAATCAAAAGATCGAAAAGGCTGAGGGCGAAACCGTTCAAGCATTAGAGAATGCGGAAAAATCATTAGCCGAGTTTCGCGGAAATGCCGAATCGTGGTTCAACTCCACGATGGTACAGGCCACAGAGCTTTATCGCAAAAAATCACAGACCATCGCATTTTTTCTCGGCCTTCTACTGGCAGTCGCTTTCAATGTAGATTCGATTTACATTGTCAAGCAATTATGGCTGCAACCAACCCTGAGAGAAACAATTGTGGCGCAGGCACAAAATATCAAGCCTGATGACAGCGCCAATAATCAGGCAATCGGAACGCTGGCGCAAAACAAATTAAGTCTGCCCGTCGGCTGGACAGCGGAAAACGTTCCGTCAACAAATAATCCGATTGGCGATGGATTGCTAAAAGCGCTTGGTTTCATTATCAGCGGCGCGGCGGCTTCGATGGGCGCGCCTTTCTGGTTCGACACCTTGAATAAATTGCTTGGTCTTAAATCCGGGCAGGAGCCGAAGAGAGTCGAATGAGAAAAGGTTCAATCAACAAGGGCCGCAGAAGCGGCCCTTTTCATTTGTTGTTGTTATAATCACTGCATGACCGATCTCTTCGACCACGCCATGCAGGAACGTATGAAAAGCGAAGCGCCGCTGGCTGCGCGCATGCGTCCGCGCACGCTGGACGAATATATCGGTCAGGAACACATCGTCGGCGAGGGCAAACTTCTGCGCCGCGCCATCGAAGCGGACCGGCTTTTCACATCCATCATTTTATGGGGACCTCCCGGCACCGGCAAAACCACGCTGGCGCAAGTCATCGCCAACACCACCAAGAGTCACTTCGTCACGATCTCGGCCATTCTGGCTGGCAAGGCCGAACTGCGTGAAGTTGTCGAAGCCGCGCTCGAACGCAGGCGACTGCACAACGAGCGCACGATTCTTTTTGTGGATGAAGTCCATCGCTGGAACAAGGCCCAACAAGACGCGCTCCTGCCCCACGTCGAGAACGGAGCCGTGACCCTCATCGGCGCGACGACCGAGAATCCGTACTTCGAGGTCATCAAGGCTCTGATCTCACGTTCGCGCGTTTTCCAACTCCGAAATCTAAATCAAACTGAGACCGGGATTCTTCTGGATCGCGCTCTTGCAGACCCGGAACGCGGCTACGGAAACAAGCGCGTCATTCTGGACCCGGAAGCGCGCGGCCATTTAATTGAGATGGCCAGCGGCGACGCCCGCAACGCGCTAAATGCCATCGAGCTCGCTGTGGAGTCAACGTCTCCCGACGTTGATGGCGCGATTCACATTACGCTGGATGTCGCGCAAGAATCCATTCAGCGCCGCGCAGTTTTATACGACAAAGACGGCGACGCGCATTACGATACGATTTCCGCATTTATAAAATCCGTGCGCGGCTCCGACCCGGACGCAGCCTTGTATTGGCTGGCAAAAATGTTGTACGCAGGCGAAGACCCGCGCTTTATTCTGCGGCGATTAATTATTTTGGCTGGAGAAGATATCGGTCTGGCTGATCCGATGGGAATTGTCGTCGCATCATCAGCCGCGCAAGCCTTTGATTTTATTGGATTACCCGAAGGCGTTTATCCCATCGTCGAAGCGACACTCTACTTAGCTACTGCGCCTAAATCCAATAGCGCGGGATCGTATTTCAAAGCCATGAAAAAATTGGAAGAAGAGGGACAGGTTTCCGTTCCAAAACATCTTCAAGATTCCAATCGTGACGGTGATGCAACTGGCCAGGGCAAGGATTATGTTTATCCGCACGAACAGGAAGGTCACTTCACGCCGCAGCAATATTTGCCCAAACGATTATTGGGAACATATTTCTATAAACCATCTGCTGAAGGTTATGAGTCTCAAGTGGCTACACGCTTGGAAATGTGGCGCGAGGCTCAACGCAAAGCGCTGGGAATTACAGATGTCAAAAATATTCCCGATATGAACGAGGAACAAATCATGGAAATGAAACGGAAGATCAAATAAAAATGCCCTTACTCCTGCTCATCCGTCACGGAGAAAACGAATATACAAAAACCGGAAAACTCGCGGGGCGATTACCCGGGGTCCACTTGAACGAACGCGGACAGAAGCAAGCCGAAGAACTTGGCAAAGCGCTAGCTGAAATTCCGATCAAAGCCATTTATTCAAGTCCGCTTGAACGCGCCATGGAAACCGCCAAACCCATCGCCCAAGCTCGTAAACTGGATGTTATTCAAGAGCCGGGTCTGCTGGAATCAAATGTCGGCAAATGGCAGGGACAATCCATCCGCAAGCTGGCGCTGACAAAATATTGGAAGATTGTCCAGCGTGCGCCATCACGAGCGGGGCATCCAGGCGGGGAAAGCTTCCTGCAAACGCAGACCCGTATCACGTCCACGCTGGATGCGATTTGCGCAAAACACAAACCGCGCGATATCGTCGTCTGCACCTTTCATTCCGACCCGATCAAACTGGCCGTCGCACATTATCTTGGTCTGCCGCTCGATAATTTTCAAAGGCTTGGCTGTGACACGGGTTCGGTAACGGCTTTGGCAATTGGCGAAATGGGCGCACAACTTTTATGGCTCAATCGCCGTCCGCCACTGGCGTTGAATTTCAATAAAAAGTAAGGGCGGCCCTTTCGGTCGCCCTTGATTATTTTTGGAAAGCCATCAACTCCTCATAAAATTTCGATAGACAGTGAGATCGAAGTAAATGATGAGTTGGGCTAGTTTTCCATTTTTTACTTTCCAAACTTCAGCGACATCCTGATTTAGCTTTGCCCCTTTTGGATTTATGTAATCATAGTTAACAATCGCGCACGCATCATCGCCTTCCACGATCATTTGCTTGACCACCGCCCTTTCAACGCCTTTCAAAAAGGGAACAAAAGATTGAATGACCGCGGCTTTCCCTTTTGCGTTGAGCGTTTGCGAAGCGTCGGCAAAGATCGC
This sequence comes from Chloroflexota bacterium, assembly GCA_021796315.1. The sequence goes on along the minus strand of JAJYOH010000063.1, from coordinate 3,520 downwards.
ATCATCGTTGTAAAGTTCCTGCCACTTATCATCGTGCCGATTCAGGCTGTCGTAATAACTCTGAACCAGATCTCTGGTTGACATGTCTCTTCGCTCCTTTCTGCTTTTAATTTGACTACATTCCTTTAAAAAGCGCCACCAGGTTTCCAGTTAAATCCTTGAACACACCAAACCAACCCTGGCCGGGAATTTCGTGTTTTTCCTGAATGATGGTTGCGCCAAGCGACTTGGCTTTCTTGAGATCGGCCTCGATGTCATCGCTGTCAACATATACCAGCACATCGCCTTGCCTGGTATATCCATCAATTGGATTGAAGCCTCCGCCTGAACCATCTCCCGCTTTCCACAGAGTATAGTTCATCTCAGGCACAGGCGTGATCTCCCAGCCAAACAACTCTTTATAAAACCTGCCGGATTCTTCAAGATTGCGGGACGAGAATTCAACATGCACAATATTTCGTTTGGTCATTTTATTCTCCTTTTCAATTTGCGATAACAACGACCAAATTATAGAACATATTTTCTATTTTGGCAAGACTTTTTGATCTCAGCGCCCAATGCAGATTCAGCCTTATAACCTTCAGGAAATTTTCAAAACAGGACAAGGCGCTAGGCCTGAAAAAAAGGATGTTTTTTATCATGATCTTTTTTACGCCAAATCCGTGACAATCTTTCTCAAGAATCCGCATATAATTTGATTGTGCTAATTTTTATAACACATCGGATTACAACCTTCCAAGGAGACAAATATGTTAGTCGGTGAAAGAATGTCACATCCCGTAATTTCAATCGCGCCCGAAACGCCCATCCATGATGCCCTGGCGCTGTTCAAGAAAGAACACATTCGCCGCGCACCGGTCATCAAAGACAGCAAACTGGTCGGCATTATTTCTGAAACCGACCTGCTTAACGCATCCCCCTCCCCGGTCTCAAGCCTAAGCATTTGGGAAATGAATTATCTGCTGAGCAAAATCACGGTCAAGCAAGTGATGACCAGGAAAGTTATGACGGTGGATGAAGACACCCCCATCGAAGAGGCCGCACGCATCATGGCCGACAACAAGATCGGCGGCCTGCCTGTCATGCGCAGCGGAAAAGTGGTTGGTATTATTACCGAAACCAATCTGTTCAGGATTTTCATCGAGCTAATGGGTGCGCGCGATAAAGGCGTCCGCGTGACCGCCCTTATCCAAAACAAACATGGCGCGCTCGCGAAGATCACAAAAGCCATAGCCGATGCAGGCGGAGACTTTATCTCCTTCGGACAGTTCACCGGCGAAGATCCCAATACCAAATTGATAACATTCAAAACAGCCGGCCTGACAAAGAACCAAGTGAAGAAGGTTATCTGGGGAATCGTCAAAGAAGTTTGGGATATACGATAAATAACGATAAAAGAATAAAATCCTCCGAAAAATTTTCGGAGGATTTTATTCTGCAAAATAATTGGGGCTGGACAACAATCCGCATCAACTCTGACCAAAAGGGGTTCCCCGCAAAAAGCCTTTCCTTACCTCGAAGCTTTGCCAACTACTTTTCGACGGGTGATATCTTTTCCTCGACGAACTGATGACAGCTTGGGCTGTGCAGCCTTTGGCCCATTCGCTTTCAAAGCATCGGTCTCGACGGATGTAAGATAACGCCACTCACCGGGCTTTAGTTTACCAAGCTGCAATTCGCCGATACTCGTACGCAAAATCCGAACCACTGGCAACCCAAGAAGCGAAGCCGTTTCCCGAATCTGCCGTTTGCGCCCCTCTCGCATCACAACCCTGACCCATGCGCCTTTTCCAAAAGTCGAGTCGACCTTTACATCTGAGGGTTGAGTCTTGTATCCATCCTCAAGCACCACCCCGCGCCGCCAGGCAGCTAACTGCTCCTGGTCGGGTTTGCGCGCCAATAACACACGATAGACTTTTTGGTGACCATGCGAAGGATGAGTCAGCTTTTGCGCCAGATCGCCATCATTGGTCATCAACACCAAGCCTTCGCTTTCAAAGTCAAGACGGCCAACCGGATACAATCTTTCACTTACCGGGATCAAATCCCGAACCGTCTGACGTGTGTCACCCGCTTCCTTCTCAACGGTGGACAAGACATAACGCGGCTTGTTCAAGGCAATATAAATCTTTTGCTCAGGCGGCTTGATTGCCCGGCCATCGACTGTGATCTTATCTTTTGCAGGATCAGCTTTTTGTCCAAGTTTGGCAACGACACCATTTACGCGGACACGTCCCTCAGAAATGAACTCTTCGCTTGACCTGCGGGAGGCCAGTCCAGTTTGTGCAAGTATTTTTTGTATTCGTTCTTCCATAGCCAATATTATACTGGCAACTACCCCCATAAATAAACTAAAAGCATGAGCAGCGCTTTTTTATATCTGATTATGCTTTTTAAACTACCGCCTTCCGCCGGTGTAACTTTTTTGAGATATTAGCATCAAAACAAACAACAATTACTGTTTCTCATGCCTGAAGGAGGCTAAAATGAAATTAAATGAATCGAACCTTGACCGCATCATCCGCGCTGTAGTGGGCGTTATTTTGTTGTACCTGGGCTTTGGCGGCGCAATGGGCGGAACATTGGCAATTGTTTTTGATGTCCTGGGTGTAGTTCTGCTGCTGACTGGCGCTATTGGTTTTTGCCCGCTTTACGCAGTACTCAAATTTAGCACACACAAATAACAACATTTCAATTTAAGGAGCCAAGAGCGCGGTTGTTGCTGCGCCCTTCTTTTATATGGAAACAAAAACCTTTTTCGAAAAATTACAGCAAAGCCCACTCCCAGTTGTAGTTGACTTATGGGCACCCTGGTGCGGGCCTTGCAAAGCAATTAAACCAACACTGGAAAAATTAGCGCAGGAATATAACGGGCGCGTCGACTTGTGGGAAATCAATGCCGATGAGAGTGCCGACCTCCTGCGTGAGCTGCATGTCTATGGCATTCCAACTTTGATCGTATACAACAATGGCAAAGAAATCCTGCGCTATGTAGGCGCAAAACCATCCGGCACTTTGCGATCCCTGTTTGAGTCACTGGCAACTGGCAGTGTTCCAACACAATCCATTCTCACCAACGGTCAACGCGTTTTACGTGTTGGGGCGGGCCTGGTTATCGCAGGAATCGGCACAATGGTCAGCAATAGCTGGATTCTATATATCCTTGGCGCCGCTGTTGTTTTTACAGCCGTCTATGATCGCTGTCCAATCTGGAAGGCAATCACCGGCTATTTCAAACAAATTACCAGCAAAGCGGAAAAAGCGTAATCGTTACTCGCCGAAACCAGCTGGCGGAATTCCCAAAGCCTGAATAAGTCTGGCCCAATAATTTACCTGGGCTGCCGTTGACGCCAGAATAACAATTTCGCGTTCCGTAAAATTATCCTTCAACTGCAATACCTTCGCCAAAATTAGACGAATGAAATAGGGCTAATCGAGTAAAGTTGTGTCTCTCACAACCCAACCTACTCGGAAAAGCCCATGACAGAGATTTTAGCACTTTTACAAGCCATTGCGCCTC
>JAJYOH010000547.1 GCA_021796315.1 Chloroflexota bacterium | reverse complement strand
GACAGAACTTTGCTCTCCCTCTGCAAAATTCCCTTGCCGACATCAATTGCGTAAACTTTTGCCGCGCCGCGTTGCAACATGCAATCGGTGAAGCCTCCAGTGGATGCGCCGACATCCGCACAGACTAAATCTTTCACATCGATCTGAAATGCTTCCAGCGCCGCATCTAATTTTTCGCCGCCGCGTGAGACGAAGCGCGGGCCGGAATCAACTGTCAGCGTGACGGAAGGATCGAGCGTGGTGGCCGGTTTGAGCGCGGTCTGACCGTTGACGCGCACCTGTCCCGCCATGATCAGGGCTTGCGCCCTGGCGCGGCTTTCAGCCAATCCGCGTTCGACGAGCAGAACATCCAGGCGAACTTTGGGCATGGAAGTATTTTAACAGGTAAAATAGCGACATGCTCAAAGCCCTGTTCAAAACCATGCGTCCGCGCCAGTGGACAAAAAATGTTTTCATCTTTGCCGCGCTGGTATTCGATAAGCAGTTCTTCATTGCCGCGTCGTTCCTGAAAACGCTGGCGGGGTTTGCGTTATTCTGCATGATCTCATCTGTGGTCTATATTTTCAACGACCTGGCCGATATCGACGCCGATCGCAAACATCCTGAAAAAAAGAACCGGCCCATTGCATCCGGGAAACTTCCGGTCAGTGTTGCATGGACAGCGGGCATTGCTTTGGTTGTTGTCACGCTGGGGATCGGCTACTGGCTTTCGCCTGAATTTGCGGCAGTGATGGCCGCATATTTTCTCATTAATCTGGCTTATTCAAAATGGCTCAAGCACATCCCGATTTTGGATGTGCTCATTATTGCCACAGGTTTTGTTCTGCGCGTTGCAGCGGGTGTGACGGTGATTCACGTCGAGCGATTTTCACCGTGGCTTTATGTGGTGATGACTTTGCTTGCGCTGTTCCTTGGCTTTGGCAAGCGCCGCGCCGAACTTGCGCTTCTTGAAGACGGCGCTGGTTCACATCGCAAAGTTTTGGATGGTTACACTATTCCGCTTCTCGATCAATACATCATGATCGTCTCCGGCACGACCATTGTGGCATATTCGCTTTACACTTTTTCTGCGCCGAACGTGCCCGCCAACCATAGCATGATGCTCACGATTCCCTTCGTGGTCTACGCCATCTTCCGCTATCTCTATTTGATCCATGTTGAAAAACAGGGCGGCGCGCCCGAAGACATTTTGATCACCGACCGTCCATTTCAAATCGCGATGGTCTTGTGGGCGCTGGTCGTGCTGGTTGTGTTTTATTTATCGTGAAAGCATCCGCGCCCGGCAAGATCATTTTGTTCGGCGAGCACGCCGTCGTTTATGGGCGGCCTGCATTAGCTGTGCCGGTGACTCAGGTTCATGCGGATGTCGAGGTTGTGGATTCGTCCCGCGCTGGGATTTGGATCGACGCCTCGGACATTAACCTTTACGCCGAACTTAATTCGCTTCCTTCCGACCATCCGCTGGCTGCCGTTATAAAAAAGTTTTTCCCTCACCCCTTGTCCCTCTCCCAAAATTGGGAGAGGGGTTGGGGTGAGGGCCTCGAAATAAAAATTTCATCCACCATTCCCGTCGCATCCGGCCTTGGCTCCGGCGCGGCAGTGACGGTTGCGCTCATTCGCGCTCTTTCTTCCTTTCTCTTACATTCGCACTTGCACCTGGCGCAAGTGCAGGTGTTATCTAACGAACAAATAAATCAATTCGCCTACGAGATCGAAAAACTTCATCACGGCACGCCGTCGGGAATCGACAACACGGTCGTCACTTATGCCAAGCCTGTCTACTTTATAAAAGGCCAGCCGATTGAAATATTTAAAGTTGGCAAACCATTCACCATCGTCATCGGCGACACCGGCATTTCCGCCCCGACAAAAGAATCGGTCGGCGATGTCCGCAAGTTATGGCTCAAAGAGAAATTGCAATGGGAATCAGTCTTCGATGAGATCGGCCAGATCGCATTGATGGCGCGCCGCGCCATCGAGAGTGGACGCGTGGAAATGCTTGGCGAATTGATGAACGAAAATCATGCGCTTCTGCAAAAGCTGACTGTCTCCTCGCCGGAGTTGGATTGCCTGGTCGAAGCGGCACGCAACGCAGGCGCGGCGGGCGCAAAACTTTCCGGCGGCGGGCGCGGAGGCAACATGATCGCGTTGGTCGAAGCCGATTTGGCGGAGGCCGTTTCGAGCGCGCTGAAAACTTCCGGCGCAAAAAATATTATCGTCACACAAGTAAAGTAAAAACCTTTGAAACACGAAGGACACAAAGTACACAAAGTTTAAAAATTTTTCCCCTTCGTGCCCTTTGTGTACTTTGTGTTTAGAAAAAGGAAAAACTATGTCAAACACAGCAGACGTAATCATCATCGGCGCGGGAGTGCATGGCGCGAGCCTGGCGTTTCACCTGGCGCAGCGCGGCGTGAAGGCGCTGATCCTTGAAAAGAAATTCGTGGCAGCGGGCGCCACCGGCCGCTCGAGCGGACTGGTGCGAATGCACTATGATGTTAGACAGGCTTCTGAATTAGCATGGGTTTCGTTTCATTATTTCCGCAACTGGAAGGAAATGGTCGGCGGCGATTCGGGATTCAGGCGCACGGGATTTTTACAATTCGTCGCGCCGGATGATGTTGAAAAAATGTCGGCTAATGTGAAGATGCATCAGGAGATCGGCATTCCGGCCATGCTCATTAAAGCCGACGATGTAAAACGGCTGGCGCCGTCTTTTGCAACTGACGATATCGAGCTGGCGGCCTTTGAACCTGAGTCGGGTTATGCCGACCCGACCGGAACCGCGAACGCTTTTATCAACGCCGCAAAAGAAAAAGGCGCGCGGCTGATCCAGGATTGCGCGGTGACAAGTGTTATCGCGGACAGTAAAGTGAAAGGCGTGCAAACTTCGCAGGGAGATTTTTTTGCGCCGGTCATCGTCAACGTAGCGGGCGCGTGGGCCGGGAAATTAAATCAATTGGCCGGGCTCGATCTGCCGTACGATACCTGGCGACACGACACGATGTTCGTGGCGCGTCCGTGCCAGGTTGGGCCGGATCATCCAACCGTCATTGATTTCAGCAACGAAATGTATTTCCGTCCCGATGCTGGAAATTTAACCTTGGTTGGACTCGAAGATGGAAATCCGCTCGGCGAATCACCGGACAGCGACACCGACCACGCCAAGAGCGGATTCGTCGAACGCGGCATCGACCGCATCTGCAAGCGTGTGCCCATCATGGAAAACGGCGGCTTGCATTCCGCGCATGGCGGATACGATGGCATCACGCCGGACCAGCATCCCATGCTTGGACAAATTGGCCCGGATGGTTTTTATCTTGATTGCGGACACAGCGGCACCGGCTTCAAGATTTCCCCGGCGGTCGGCTTGTGCATGTCCGAATTAATTCTGGATGGCAAAGCCAAAGCGGTTGACATTTCAATTTATCGCCCGCAAAGATTCGCCGAAGGAAAATCGATCGTCGGCGAACATCCTTACAGCAGTATTTGGAGATAAAGAAACATCCGAAGTCCATGAGACTTCGGATGTTTCTTTTAGGCGTAAACCAACTTCCCTTTGGGAACTGGGATTTCCCTTCCTAACTCGCGGGCGGTTTCAATCCATTCCTGCGCGACTTGTTCCACGTTTGCAAGCGATTCGCCATAGGTTGCGCCGTCTGCCATGCAGCCAGGCAGTTCGGGCACTTCTGCGATAAACGCATCGTCCTCCGCGCTCCAATAAAGTATCACTTCGTATTTAATCATTCTCACCTGCCAGTTTATATTTCAAAATCAAATTACGAACCTGCTTTACCTGATAGGGTCTGGCTTTCGAACCTTTTGCCTGCAAGTTAATAATTTCCATCACGCCTTCTTTTACGAAGATGTGATGACTGCCGCGAATTCTTTCTTCAAATCCAAGTTCATTCAACAATTGTCGCAAAGTCTGAAAATCAATATTTGCATCTGACGCTCCGCGCAAAACCTTTTCAAGGATTTTGTCAAACTTGGACATACTTCAATTATAAACCATCCGAGATTTCCAGCCTTTGATGAATAGTCGCTGCTACAAAGAAAAATTTTTCAAATGAAACCTGTAAAAAAGCCATCCGTTGATTTCTGGTATACTCCCCTCACGAAGGAAACTTATGCCGCGTTTTGAA
>JAJYOH010000062.1 GCA_021796315.1 Chloroflexota bacterium | reverse complement strand
TCCGCGACAATATTGAACAGCCCTTCCTTTGTAACGGAGTCGTTTCATGCAAAAAACCGAAGAGCAGGGCTTCGTGAAAATCTTAGGACAACTGCGCGAAGCGTTGTTGATACCTTTGTTAGCTATTATTACCGCAATTATTCTGGGCGGTCTTACTATTTGGATGGCGGGAGGCGATCCAATTGCTGCTTATGTGGGACTCGCACAAGGTGCATTTGGCTCACCCGTCGCTTTAAGCGAAACAGCTGTTTGGGCAACTCCTTATATCTTTGCTGGTCTGGCCGTGGCATTTGGTTTCAAAGGAGGGCTGTTCAATATTGGCGCGGAAGGCCAAATCGCATTTGGCGCAGTGTCCGCTGCGCTGATTGGTTATGCACTGCCGGGTTGGTTGGGTACAAGTATTCCTGCTTACATTCACATTCCTCTGGCAGTTGGCGCAGGCGTGCTGGTTGGAGGTATCTGGGGCGGCATTCCAGGCGCGCTCAAAGCATATACAGGCGGACACGAAGTCATTAACACTATCATGATGAACTATATTGCACTGAACATTACATCTTTTCTTCTTAATGGACCCATGCGCGATCCAAACCCTTTAGATTTAACGGCGCGAACGCCGGAGATCGCTGTAAGTGCGCGCATTCCTCCGATCTTCAGTGATCCAAACTTGCGAGTCCACTGGGGATTTGTCTTAGCACTCCTTGTTGCCGTTCTCGTCTGGTGGCTGTTATGGAAAACCACGCTCGGATTCGAAATTCGAACCGTCGGTGCAAATCCGGACGCCGCAAAGTACGCGGGCATCAATGTCAAGCGAATAATCATTGTCACCATGGCAATTTCCGGCGCACTAGCCGGATTGGCAGGTGCCATCGAAGTGACTGCGCTCAATTACCGCCACGAACTCGGATTTTCGATTGGCTACGGTTTCGACGCGATTGCGATTGCCCTTTTGGGGAAAAACAATCCCTACGGCGTGATCCTTGCTGCCATCCTGTTCGGGGCAATGCGCAACGGCGCGACTCTCATGCAATTCCGAACTCAGATCCCAATAGATATCATCTCGGTGATACAAGCATATATTTTGCTGTTCGTTGCGGCTGATGCGATCATCCGATTCATCTATCGCATCCACGCCCGCCAGGAACAAGTGGTCCTGACGCGCGGCTGGGGCGGTTAGGAGGCAGCATGGATTGGAGACGTTTCATCATCATTGCATTCGTGATCGTCATCATGTTTGCCACGGTTGTATCGGTTGGACGTTCGCAAACCCCAGCTCTCATTATCATTACCAGCATGATCGCCACAACTATCGGCGTTGCCACGCCGCTAACACTCGGCGCGCTTTGTGGCTTATACTGCGAACGCGCCGGGGTGGTGAATATCGGCATCGAAGGCACGATGTTGGGAGCGGCTTTCTTCGGCTGGCTGGCTTCGATCTATATGAACACGATCTTCCACTCCCCTGCCATGCCAAGTTTGATCATTGGGGTAATCGTGGCTATATTAACTGGTGGATTGTTTTCCTTGCTCCATGCGGTTTTATCCATCACATTCAAAGTAGATCAAATCATCGGCGGAACCGTTATCAATATTCTCGCCTCCGGCATCACCGGTTTTCTAAATCGTCAATTGTTCTTTGGTTCCGGCAGTGTGTTCCATGGACAAATCCCGGATAGCCCCGGTGTATTGCCAACTATTCACATTCCATTCCTGTCTGACATTCCGGTTGTTGGACACATTTTCGAACAACAACCCATCGCGATATCCGCAATTGTATTGGTGATCATCACACAGATCGTTATTTTCCATACACGCTGGGGCCTGCGAACACGGGCAGTGGGCGAACATCCCCGCGCAGCAGATACAGTTGGCATCAATGTGATTCGCATGCGTTATATTAACGTGATTGTTGGCGGCTTTTTGGCGGGATTGGCGGGCGCTTATTTCACTCTTGAATCTATTTCTTCATTCCAACCAAACATGACCAATGGCCGAGGCTTCATCGCCTTAGCTGCCATGATTTTTGGCAATTGGACACCTTTCGGAGCGTGGTCAGCCGCGCTAGTTTTCGGTGCGGCACAAGCCTTGCAGATAAACCTGCAATTCTTCCGGGACTTAATCCCGTCCCAACTTGTAGTGCTTCAGAATTCTTACGTAGTCGGCCTCGCTCCTTACATTCTGACCATGTTGATTCTCACTGGCTTAATTGGCAAAACCATTCCACCTGCCGAAGATGGCAAACCCTACGAGAAATAGGAGAACGAGATGTCAGACGACAATATCGTTCTTGAAGCCAAGAACATCACAAAGCAATTCCCGGGCGTGCTCGCCAATGACAAGGTGAATTTCGATCTTCGCAAAGGAGAGATCCATGCCTTGCTGGGTGAGAATGGTGCGGGCAAAACAACGTTGATGAACATTCTGTATGGCTTGTATAAGCCGGATTCGGGGGAGACGTTCATCAACGGAAAACCTATTGTTATTCATTCGCCAAAAGATTCCATTAAGGCGGGCATTGGCATGGTGCATCAACATTTCATGCTCATTCCAGTATTTAGCGTGGCAGAAAATGTTATGCTCGGCGATGAAACCACGCATCTGGGAATGTTAGACATTCGCGCCGTATCGCAACGCCTGCGGGAATTATCTCAACAATATGGATTGGAAGTTGATCCGAGCGCATTGGTAGGACAATTATCGGTTGGCACGCAGCAACGCGTGGAGATCGTCAAAACACTTTACCGCAACGCGAACATACTCATTCTGGATGAACCGACCGCGGTCCTGACCCCTCAAGAGACAGAAGATTTGTTCCGCATCATGCGCCAATTGACCGCGCGCGGCGTTTCCATTATTTTTATTACTCACAAGCTGAAGGAAGTATTAGCAGTTTCGGATCGGATTACGGTTATGAGGGGTGGGCATGTGATTGGGACAACGCTCCCCAAGGAAACCAATGAGGCGAAACTGGCATCCATGATGGTGGGCCGCGAGGTTATCCTTACCGTTCAAAAGCAGCCGGCAAAACCAAAAGATGACGTTTTGCGCGTGGAAGACCTCCACGTGCTCGACGACCGCGATCTCGAAGTTGTCCGGGGCGTTTCGTTCGATGTCCATGCCGGAGAAATTCTCGGCATCGCGGGTGTGCAAGGCAACGGGCAGACCCAGCTCGCCGAAGCGCTGACCGGCCTGCGTCCAAGCAAGAGCGGCAAAGTCACCATGGCCGATAAAGATGTCAGCGGCAAGTCGCCGCGTCCGATCATCGAAACCGGACTCGCACACATCCCTGAAGACCGCCAGCGTCATGGATTGGTGCTTTCTTATTCTGTAGCCGACAACATGGTGTTATGCAATTACTACCTTAAGCCTTTTGCGAGCGGCCCGGTCATCCAGCAAGACAAAGTGGATGAGAATGCGCGCAAGTTGATCAAAGATTTCGACGTTCGCACGCCATCGCCTTATGTGCCAACATCCAAGCTTTCAGGAGGCAACCAGCAAAAGGTCATCGTGGCGCGCGAGTTGAGTCGCCCCGTCAAACTGTTGATCGCGTCACAGCCAACACGCGGCCTCGACGTCGGTTCGATTGAATACATCCACAAGGAAATCGTTGCCATGCGCGATCGCGGCGTTGGCGTGCTGTTGATCTCTGCCGAATTGGACGAGATCATGGCTTTGTCCGACCGTATCGCGGTCATGTATCAGGGCCAGATTATGGACGTTGTCAAGGCAGACAAGGCCACAAAAGAATCGCTGGGATTGCTGATGGCAGGGATTAAACCAACTGAAACGGCCGAAGCTGTTGCGTCAAAGCCATAACGGAATCTCTTTCGCATCTTTCCGGATAAAGAGCTGGCGCGCCCGGCTCTTTATTTTTCCGTGCTGACAGTTTCTCCAAGATAGGAATTAACGGGGAGTATGCCTTTTCGCAGATTGAATTAGAATCGAAATCCGAGAGGAGAACCATCATGCGAAAATATTCCTACATCCTAGCAGGACTTGCCATCATTGCCGCGATCATGGCGTGCAACCTGCCATCCAGTCAACCAAATCAACCGGATCCGGGTGCGGTGATGACCGCCGCGGCATTAACTGTACAGGCACAATTGCCTCAGGCAACAGAAACAGCAATTGCGCCGACAGCCACATTTACATCCGTGCCGCTTCCAACTATGCCCTTGCCAACACTTCCTCCGCCAGCCACTGCGACATCCAATTGCGATAACGGGCAATTTGTTACGGATGTGACTTACCCTGATGGCTCGGTAATAACTGCCGGTGATAACTTCACCAAAACATGGCGGTTGAAAAATAGCGGCGTCTGCTCCTGGACGCCATCGTATGCACTCGTATTCATAAATGGTGATGCCATGAGCGGACCCGCGGTGCAGGCCCTGTCGGGCAATGTCAATCCCGGCCAGACAGTGGATATTTCTGTCACACTCACCGCTCCATCCAGCAATGGCACATACACCGGCAACTGGGGTATCCGCAACGCAAGCGGTGTGATCTTCGCACATTTTTATGTTCAGATCAAAGTCGGCGGCGGAGGTGGCGGTGCTTTTGCAGTCAATCATGTAAATATGTCAGCTTCGGGCAGTTGTGGTCATTTCACGATCACCGCAGCCATCACTACAACCGGAGCCGGTTCTGTGACATATCATTGGGTACGCAGTGATGGAGCCACAGACACCGCAACCCATCCAGCGCTGGTATATGGCAGCGCGGGGACACAATCTGTAAGCACAGATTGGTACGTCAGCGCACACGGCAGTTTCTGGATGGATATTTATATTGACAGCCCCAACCATCAGCAATTCGGACGAGCCAATTTCACCTGTCCGTAATATGGCGAAAACAATGAACGCCCGGCATGAAGCCGGGCGTTCACTTTTTAAAACAGGTATAATATTTACCAGCCGCGTACAAGTTGATGCGTAGAATCGCCCCAAAATATTTCGTCAGGTTTAACGATTTACGCAGCACATCGCATTAGAACGGCTGATGTTGAAAGGAACCCAAATGGATTTCAAAACAAAATATGTTCTTACTTCGTTACTGATAATTTTAGCGATTGCCTTGAGCGCCTGTGGAGCATCTGCGAACACATCCACAATTGGCACGGCCGTCGCATTGACGGTGCAAGCGCAAAACACACAGCAAGCCCAATTCACATCCACATCGCTGGCTGTCACCGATGCGCCGTCGCTCCTGACTCCAACTTTAGCAGATGCTACGCTTGCGCCTCCGACCGCGCCGCCAACCGGCGTAGCAGGCGGAAATTTTTGCACTGCCAGCGCCGCGTTCGTGAGCGAGACAATCCCCGATGGAACCATCGAACAGCCTGGAGCAACATTTACCAAAACATGGACCATCGAGAATACCGGCACATGTCCGTGGGATTCAACCTGGCAGCTCATCTACTTCAGCGGCGATATGATGGGAGCCGCAGGCACATATAGCCTTCCTCAAGTCGCTCCCGGTAGCACGATGGATATATCCATCGTCCTTGTTGCCCCAACCACAGATGGGCAATATACAGGTTATTGGAAAATCAAATCGCCGTGGGGAATGATATTTGGCGATAACAGCGGAAATCCGTTCTGGGTGCAGGTTGTTGTTGGCAGCGGGACGCCGGGAAAGGGCACGGCAACTGCTTATGGGATCACATCCGTCGCTTACGATGTCTCTCATACCGGCACGTGCACCTCGGCAAATATGTTCTTTACAATTACAGCTAACATCTCATCGAATGGGCCGTTGACCATCACGTACCACTGGCAGCATAGCGATGGCTATAGAACCAGCGACACCACCCTTAATTTTCCACAGGCAACGACCAAAACAATTTCCGAAGTATGGTCTTTGAAGATTACCGCCAACAACAATCCGCGTTGGGATAAGGTCGTAGTTACCGCTCCGCTCTATCAGGAGTATGATCCCCCGGCGACGTTCTCTCGCAACTGTCAATAAATTAGGAAAGGGCCTGTGGCATTTTCACAGGCTCTTTTTTTCGGGAACTTTTCCTGCGTGTACAGCGTCTAGTAAAATTGGAAAGAAAAGTTTTCAGGAGGATGAATGAAACGCCGAATCCGAATGTTGATCGTTCCTGTTATTTTGCTTATCGCCAGCCTTGCCTGCAACTTGCCATCCACTGCAAATTCCACGCCAGCCGCGATCTCAACGCTCAACGCGCTTTATACCGAGGCCGCGCAGACGGTGCAGGCTGTGTCCACATCCGCGGGAAGCGAAACACCGCTTCCGTCTCCGACCAGTCCTTTTCCCGCGTATCCGACAGCCACGTTCTTCCCTACCAGCACATCCGCACCGCTCGTCTTGTGCGACGCGGCGCTCTTCGTCAAGGATGTGACCGTTCCAGATGGAACCTTGTTCGGACGCGATGTCAACTTCACAAAGACCTGGCGCATCAAGAATGTTGGCATTTGTTCGTGGACGCCATCTTATGCGCTGGTCTTTATCAGCGGGAATGGCATGGGAGCGCCGACCGCTGTCAGTCTGCCCGGCAATGTCAATCCCGGTGATACAGTTGACATCTCCGTAAACATGACAACGCCGAACAACAACGGCCATTACATCGGCTACTGGAAATTGCGGGACGCATCTGGAGTGCTCTTTGGCATCGGTGCAGACGCCTCCGGCGCGTTTTGGGTTGACGTCAATGTGAGCGGCCCGGTCTACACCGCGTATGACTTCACCGCAAATTATTGCGATGCGACCTGGGATAATAACAACATAAATTTGCCATGCCCCAGTTCGCAGGGTGACAGTAACGGTTATGTCATCAATCTTATCCATCCCGTCATGGAAAGCGGAAAGACGGAAGATGAAGCCGGACTGCTCGCGGTTCCAAAGAATACGTGGAATGGGCTGATTCGCGGAACCTACCCGGCTTTCAATGTTCAGAGCGGCGATCATTTCCAGGCCCGGGTAAACTGCCAATATCAAGCGTATCCCTGCGATGTTTTCTTCCGCCTCGATTACCAGACCGGGAGCGGAGCGATCCACACATTGGGCCAGTGGCACGAAATTTATGACGGGCTGTTTACTCCCGTCAATGTGGACCTAAGCTCGCTGGCCGGGAAAAACGTAAAGTTCATGTTGGTCGTGACCGCCAACGGTTCCCCCAACCAGGATTATGCGTTATGGGTGGGACCAAAGATCGTTCGTCCCGGAACGCCGCCGCCCACATCCACACCAACATTGACCCCCACAGCGACGTTCACGCCGACTCCCACATCCACATCTACTCCAACGGACACACCAACACCTTAAAACAAGATACGTTATGATACGTTATAATGATGTGGAGAAAATTACATGATTCTCAACACAATTTTCAACGCAAGCTACACAAGCAACGGAGGTTTGTCATGCAATTCAAGAAACTAACCTGGGTGATGATAGCGGTTTTCATAACCGTCAGTCTCTCATCCTGTAACATTGGGAAAGCGCCGGAACCTACGCAGGATGTCAACGCAATCTATACGTCCGCGGCCGGAACGATGCTGGCCCAATTTGGCGATCAAATGACTCAGACCGCGCAGGCGGTTCCCCCCACATCTGAAAGTAGTCCCACGCCGTTTGCCACTGCTACGCTCCTGCCAACTTTCTCGCTCGCGCCAGCAGGTACCACACCCCTCAGTGGGACACCGTTTGTTTTCAACACCCCTGCTGGTGCAGGGACTCCGCTACCAACGCTCAGCACGGGAGGCAGCACCGGCTCGACCAGTTCCACGGCGGTGGGTTGCAGCGACGCAGCTTATGTCGCCGAGGCTTCGAACCTGACAGTAGATGGAGATACTCTTGCTGCCAATAAAAAATTCTCTGTCGGTTTTCAAATGGCGAACACAGGCACCTGCGCTTGGGATCAGGGTTATTCCTTCGTCTTCGTCAGCGGCGATCAAATGGATGGGAATAACATAATTATCAGAAGCGGCGACAAAATCACACAACCCGGCCAAAGCAACACCTTTATCCTCAACTTGCAAGCTCCAAGTTCTTCTGGAGAATATAAAGGCTTTTGGAGGATGAAGGATGACAAAGGCAACCTCTTTGGTTCACTGGTTTACATTGATATCAATGTAAAATAGGCACCAGCGACAGTTTGAAATAAGATCGAGAGGCCACATGAAAACGAAACTGGTCGTTCTGATCCTGATAGGCGCGATCTTGATTCCTGCTTGTGCGCCCGCATCAACGCCAGCACCCACTCAGAATGTGTCTTTGATCCAAACAGCTGCGGCCAGAACCGTGGTTGCCAATCTCACGGCCACTGCATCCGCGTCCACTGCCACTCCACTTTCACGGCAAAACAACACACCGACCCTCACCCTCATTCCAGCCAACACACTGACCATCACACCAAGCATCACACCCACGTTGTTGGGCGGAATCACCGCCACGCCCACGCTTTGCGATGCTTTGACATTTGATCCAGCGACGGTAGATGTAAACGTACCTGACAACACTCAAATGACGGCTGGCCAGCAATTCGTCAAGACTTGGCGCGTAAGGAACAATGGTTCCTGCACATGGGGCGCGGGATACGGTCTGGTCTATGCCGGCTATAGTGATCAAATGTCCGGCAAGCCTCAATCTTTGGCAGGTGCTGTTGCCCCAAATCAGGAAGTGGAAGTTTCTGTTCAGTTCATCGCGCCTGATAAAGCTGGCCAATATGTCAGCGCCTGGGAGATGGCAAATGCTAACGGTACGGCTTTCCCCAAAGTGATCTTCGTAAAGATCATCGTCAAGTGATTCCTACGCTCGAACAATCTATAAAAACAGAAGCGCGCCGGCTGGGATTTATCCTGGCCGGCGTTGCATCTCCTGACCCGCCGGAGCATTTATCCGCTTTTGAAAATTGGCTGCGCCTCGGACACCACGCGTCCATGGGCTATTTAGCGGATAACCGCTCCCGCATCCGCCGCGCGGACCCGCGCCTGATCCTGCCCGAATGCAAGTCCATCCTCGTGATGGCGTTTCCTTACACAGACCCCAAAGTTGCTGAGGCCTCCGAGAAGGCTCAACTACAAGGATACATTGCTTCTTACGCGCGGGGTAAAGATTATCACATTGTTATTCCACAAAAACTTCAAGCACTCGTCAAATTTATCGAAGGACAAGTTGGACACCCCGTTCCAAATCGCTGGTACACCGATACGGGTCCGATTCTCGAACGAGATTTAGCCCAACATGCAGGATTAGGTTGGATTGGCAAAAATACATGCCTCATCAATCCCAAACTTGGTTCTTATTTTTTGCTTGCAGAAATTTTTCTTGATATCAAGCTCGAACCCGATGCGCCTTTTACAACTGACCAATGCGGCACGTGCACGCGTTGCATCGAAGCCTGCCCAACAGACTGCATCCTCGAAGATCGGACAATTGACGCAGGCCGCTGCATTTCTTATCTCACCATCGAATTGAAGGATGATATTCCACAGGAACTTCGTCCGCTAATCGGCAATTGGATATTTGGCTGTGACATCTGCCAGATGGTTTGTCCGTGGAATCGATTCGCCGCGCCCGAAGGTGACCCATCACTCAAAGCGCGTGAGGGCGTGGCACAGCCTCAATTGATGCAAGAACTTGAGCTCACGCCGGAAAAATTCAACGAGAAATTCAAGGATAGTCCCATCAAACGCACCAAGCGGCGCGGATATTTGAGAAACGTCGCGGTTGCGTTGGGAAACTCTGCAAACCCGGAAGCTATTCCAGCTTTGAAAAAAGCTTTGGAAGATAAAGAACCGATGGTTCAGAAACACGCAGCATGGGCGCTTGAACAAATCGAAAAGAAATCAAAGTAGCCAATGAAGAAATTACTGATTGCAACAAACAACAAGGGAAAGGTAAAAGAAATCCGCTCGCTGCTTGACGATTTACAAATTGAACTCGTTACGCCTGCCGATATCCATTTGAATTTGGATATTGCTGAAGATGGCAAGACATACGCAGAAAACGCGACAAAGAAAGCGATTGCATTTCAGCGCGCCAGCGGATTGATTTCTCTCGCCGATGATTCCGGGCTCGAGGTGGACGCGCTAAACGGCGCGCCCGGTTTGTTCTCCGCGAGATATTCTTCCAAGCCCGGCGCGACCGACGCCAACAGGCGTGCTTTCCTTCTGCAAAATTTGCGCGATAAGCCGCGACCGTGGACCGGACACTTCCATGCCACAATTGCTATCGCAACTTCAGAAAATGAAATTCAACTTGCAGAAGGAGAATGCAAAGGCGAAATCATTCCAGAAGAACGCGGCAGCAGCGGATTCGGATACGATCCCATTTTCTTAATTCCAGAACTCAATCGCACGATGGCCGAATTGACAATGAATGAAAAAAATCACCTAAGCCATCGGGCACGGGCGATCTTGAGTGCAAAGCCAATCCTGGCGAAGATATTTGATCTTCAATCAGTTTCTGATCGCAAATAAAATCATTGCCCCGGTTGATACGAAATCGTATTCAAAAAGCCATCTAAAATCCCCGCCACTTTTTCCGGTTGCTCCAACATCACCATATGTCCCGCGTTGGGAACCACTTCCATGCGCGCACCCGCGATGTTGTCGCGCAAAAATTCCGAATATTTCGGCGGCGTCATTTGATCCTTTTCGCCACATAGCACGAGCGTTGGCGCGGAAATCTTCGAAAGTTGATTCATCGCGTTAAACGTATCACACGCCAAAAAGTCCCCGTGAAGAACCGTGGGCCGCGTCTCGGACATTCTCTGCGCGGCCAATTCCTTCAAGCGTTCATCCGTCTGCGGAGCAAAAGAAAAATCCGTGATCATTTGAATCGCGTTTGCGAATGTAGACGGATTCGATGCGCTCTGCAAAATGGACGGTGCGACGCGAAGTTTTGCGCCGCCTCCTACCAGACCGAGGCCGATCACGCGCTCCGGAAAGCGGATCGCCGCTGAAAGCGCGACCGCGCTCCCCATGGAATGGCCGACAAGAACCGCAACGTTTAATTTCAACGCTTTGATAAACTCGACAATGCAATCTGCATAATCATCAATCGTATGATGGCCGAGACCTTCGGATTTTCCATGGCCGGGCAAGTCAATCGCAAAGATACGTTGATCGGGCAAACGACGAATCTGCGGCGGCCAATGCAAATGATTGCCACCCGCGCCGTGAATCAGAATCACAGGTGGGCGAGTTAAGCGATCTGCCTCATGGGCAAAATAATATAAGCCGGATGCAACAGGCATGATTTACCTCAGCGCGCCTTGGCATGGTGCAAACGATCGGCGGCTTCCTCAGTCAGCGGAATGTAGACCGAGATTTTCGTCCCCTTGCCAATCGCGGATTGAATATTGAGCAGGCCATTGACCAGTTCGGTGCGTTCGCGCAGGTTGACCATGCCGAGGCTCGAACGTTTATCGTAGGCCCGGTTCACCGCGTCCACATCGAAGCCGATGCCATCGTCCTCAACTTCCAGCAGGGCCGCACCTTGCTGAAATGGCTGTAAACGAACCCAGATATTGGCGGCGTTGGCATGTTTGCGTGCGTTGTTCACCGCTTCTTCGATGATATAAAAGATAACGCCTTGTTTTCCCATTTCCATCTGACTGGCAATGTTGTTGTCCACGCTGACGACAACATTCTGGTCATATGTCTCACGCATTTTATCAGCCATGGATTTCAGCGCTGCGCTCAGTCCCTGTGATTCAAGAATCAATGGCCGCAGCGTAAATAACATGTGGCGGATTTCCTTTGTCGTGCGATGCGCCAACTCTTCAATTTTGGATAATTCATCCACTGCACTCTTGGAATCTTTTTCCATCATGCGGCGGGCGAGATTGATCCGCATTGCCATTGCCGCCACGGATTGCGTCGGCCCGTCATGAAGATCGCGCGCCAGTTTCTTCCGCGCCTCTTCGTGGACTTCAACCATCCGCTCTTTTTCTTCGACCAAATCCTGATAGAGACGCGCGTTTTGAATCGCAACGACCGCCTGGCGGCTGATGATGTCCAGCATATCGCGGCGGTCGGACGTAAAGAAATTCGGGTCTGGATGTGCGAACACAATTGCGCCGTAAACATTGAATCCGCTTCGAAGCGGGAAACAATAAGCCGACGTACAATTGCGGAGGGCGATCACGCGTCCAAGTTCCGGATCGTAACCAATATCCCACGAGAAGGTCGGCTCACCTTCATCGAAGACCTTTTTCAAAATCCCTTCGCTGCCATCGAATGCGAGACGCAAATCTGCACTGGTAAAACGCCGCGCGGAGGCGACTTGCAACTGTCCGCCGCGGAACAACAACACCGCGCTGACTAGCGGATTGCTCTCGTTGTTTTCCGAATCAGGGTTGAGCGCCGCATATCCCACGTCCAGCGCCGAATCGAGCACGCGCTTGTAGGAAAGAGTCGCTGTCAGCGTGGAAGTCAATTCATAAATCGCGCGCAGGCGTTCGCCCTGAATGTGCCGTCTCTTTTCCTCCGCATCAAGCCACATTTGCCTTTGATGTCGCAGGCGCGTCATCAGTTGCGTTCCCAAAAAGCCGAACAAACCGCCGAGCGCCAGGATTCCTGCTGCCCAAATCAACGCCAAGGAAGAACGCGCCGGCATGTAGATTTGTGCCATCACAAAAGCAAGGATGGCAAATAACCCCGCGGTAACGAGTGCTCCCAAATAATCGAAATAAACCGCGCCGGTCAGGATTGGCAGCAATCCCACCCAGGATGCCGGGCCAGATAAGCTACCTTGCGTCCAGAAAAACGCTCCGGATAATAAAATGTCTACAGCCAGGTTGACCTGGCGATGAAAACGAATGCGCGTGTTGAGGCTGGCAAGGATCGTCATCCCCATGTTCCAAAAGATCAATACGATCAGCGGCCAGACCAAATTTAAACTCAACGAATTCCCCAATGAAAGCGATACAACCAATCCCAACGCGGCTGCCCAGCGAAGTGAGATCGCGAACCAGTCTGCTACGTAAGGAGTTTCAAAAGTCCGCATGGAATAATGATAACGAAAGAACGCATCCGCCGCAACGCGAACGCATTACAACACAATTACACCTTTGTAAGTAAATCTATATCTCATAACCCATTTTGGCCAATGCCATTCCAAAACGATCAGCCAAGATTTTTTGTTGGTCAGCCGAATAAGCCTCGCGGAAACGACCGATCTTGCCCTTGAAGAAATGCGTGCCCTGATAGCTTTCCGCTTTTTCGGGACGATACTGCTCGATCACTCCCCGGACTTTGGGCTGGACTCCGTCTAAACGGAGATATTCCACCAACCGCGCGGACTCCGCGTCGTAGTTCGTCAGCAAATCTTCATAGCGGGCAACGAGAACATTTTTCTCGTTCATCCACTTTTCCCAGATGTGAACATAATCTGTGATAAAAGCTAATGATTTGTCGAAATCCGTCAGATGCGAAAAAGCATTCGGGCGGCCTTTCGTCAACGCGCGCTGGCCATATTCAAACGCGGACAGCATGGCATCGCGCGGATCGCGATAAATGTACGTGATGCGGAGCAAGCCCAAAGTCGAGAGCAGACGCGAGTTTGACGTTGGCCCGGCATGCGCTTTGATGACAAACGTGTTTCCCATCAAAGTAGGAACCGTCACCATCGCCAGCCGCCGCGCCGAAAGCACGCCGATGTTGCAATTGATTTCGGTCAGAATATTTTGCAGATGATATTTACGGCGAATCACGTTCGCGTCCGCACAGCCGGTTGTTTGCATCAGGTCATGGATGAGATTGTAGTGCCAGCCCGAACCGGCGCGCGGCATTCCCACAGAAAGGACGATCATTCGTTTCCCTCAGTTGATTTCTTTTGATGAATCATAAACGCCGCAACACCGACCAACATCCCGAGGTTGATCCACATATCAGGCAGAGCCAGTGAATCCTGTGTCATGTTATCAATGATAACGGCAATCCATGTGAAGATCGCGGCAATGCCAAGAAATTGCCAGAAGGCTGATTTTTGTTTTAGCGCGGTCAGTGCATCGCCCAAAATCGAAAACTGAAATGCGATGAACAAAAAGAATCCGATCAAACCGGTTTCGGCAAGAAGCCGCACATACAGATTTTTTGGATTCGGATACAGCGCGCTATCAGGACTCAATTGTCGTGCAAGCTCCGGCACAATGGTCAACGTCCAATCAGGCAAATTTTTGTAGATGTAAAAGCCGCTCGCACCCAAACCAACGCCTGTCCACGGATGTTGTTCGTACGCGCCGTACGCGCCGAGCATATATCCGGCACGCGCCCCGGCAGAATTCTGAATCAAAAATGTTTGAATGGAATCGGCTTGTCCGCTCCACAAGCGTGCGATGTAATTCTTGCGGCTGAGGAACCATAATGCGCCAACCGCGGCGACAACAATCACGAGAATCAAGCCCACGCGCCAAATCCATCCGAGGCTACGGTGGAAACCTGAGACAAACCAATTCCACGCGGCGCGGATTTGCGAACGGCCAACCAAAAGAAAAGTCAACACAACGGTTGCACCGACTGTCAACAAACCGCCGCGCGAGAACGTCGCCAGCAAAAGTAAGACGGAAACAGCCAGCAGCGTCGGCTCAAGCCATTTGAAACGTGTCAGCCGTTGCCGGGTCAGAAGTGACGCGAACAACCACGGAAAGAAAACCGTCGAGATTTGTCCAGCAAGCCAGGCAGGCTCATACGCCAATCCCGAAATCCGATTCGTCTTGATCAACTCACGCATCGAGAATGCGCGCTGCCAATGCGTCACCAATGGCTTCGGCAAAATGTGCAAATAAAATGTTGCGCCTTGCACGCCGCTCCAAAGAATGTCGAGGATGAATCCGGCAAAAAGAAATTTTAGCGAAAAGCGCAAATCATCTTCGCTGCGATTCATCCAAACCGCGGATACAAAGAACATTGCGCCAATCACAACCGTGGCCCAGGCGCGGGCGACACGACCGAGAATATCCTGACCGCGCATTGGCGGCGGTGCGTAAAGGATCGCGATGACACTGGTTGCGAGCGCGACCAAAACAAACGCGGCAAACGGAGTCAACGCGCCCGCGCGCGGGAAAGTCGTTTTGCGGCGAATGAGTTGGATCAACAAAACCGGCGCAAGCAACATCAACGGATAAAGAGCCAATGGCCGGACGTACGTTGCATCGCCCGCCGGGAAATAACGAAAACTTGTGACCGGCAAAGTCAGCAACGCTGCGGCCCACAAAGCGCGGGCGATGAAATCAAGATTCAAAAAACGGGAAGCCGTGTTCATTTCTTGATGTCGAAGAATAATACAGCCAACGCACTGACGGCGAGGAATGCAATGGAACCGACAAGTAAATATCGGCTCAAGCTGACGCTTCGCTGCGCCGTAAGATGCTGCGTTTGTGACGGGACAGCAGTAATGTATTTTTCAAGGCTGGTCGACGGGTCGGTCATCTGGGTTTGAACGTTTTGTGCGAATACCTGTGCCCACGCAGATGCCAGCGCCTCAGCTTTTTGTGCGTTGGGATTATCCGCATAAAAATGCCAGCCGCCGTTGCCTGGCTGACTCAATTGCAGATCTTGTGTGCGTAATTGCTCGACGGTCACACCGCCGACTTGCGACGCGACTGCGTTCAAAACGGTATCGGACATGGCGATCTCTTCCAGCTTACGCGTCTCGCGTTCCAGATAATAAAACTGTTCGCTGGGCGTATTTTGCGGCCAGGCCTGTTCAAGGTGAAAGTCAACGTTGACGACAGCGCGCGCCCGATACGGCGGCGGTGCGATGTAATAAATCGCCGCGCCGATCAATGCGCCGACAATTGCGCCCAACAACCAAAAGCGCCACGCTTTCAATAATCGAATGAGATCATCGGAAGAGGGTGGAGAAAAAATGAATTTCATAATCACCTAATTTTCTTGCCGCAAATTTTCCGGCCACAGTAAACATTGAGATTTATAAGAGCGATTCCCAAATAACCGTGTAACGCATATTTTAAAAATCAGACCTTTTCGATGTTGTACTGTTTGCGGCGGCGCCAATTCCAAAACGGCGCGACGATCTTGCGAATGTAATGTCTTGCCACGAGCGTCGAGAAGAAACTGCCGCCATCGCGGTAATGGACACGCAACATTTCCGGCCAACAACGCTCATCTGCATGGATGGTTTTTCCAGCAGCGTGCAGCCGAAAGTTGGCCCACGCCTGCGGCACGTATTTTACCTGCGAACGCCGCGCAATGCGAACCCACAAGTCGTAATCCATGGCGAAATAGAATGACGGATCGAGCGGACCGACCGCGCGCCACAAGTCCGCGCGAAAGAATGCGGCTTGTTGCGGGATATGGACATATCCGTTCTTCAGCCGCCGCAGGCTGGTCTGCGCGGCGTTGAATTTTCCGATAACTTCGCCAGTCTCATTGATGAAATTTGTGTCGCCATAAACGAGTCCGACTTCGGAATGATCCGTCAAAAATTTTACAGCGGATGAAACCGCGCCGGGCGCATACGTATCGTCCGAGTTCAGCCATGCGAAGATTCCACCTTTCGCATGTGCGAAACCTTTGTTGATCGCGTCGGTCTGACCCTTGTCCGGCTCGCTGATCCACCAGGCGAGTCTACCCGCGTGCTTTTTTATGATCTCCACGCTGCCATCGGTCGAACCGCCGTCCACGACGATGCATTCAAGACGCGGATAATCCTGCGACAGCACCGATTGGATCGTCTCTTCAAGATAGCACGCCTGATTATAGGAAGGAATGACAATTGAAACTAACATGTGATGTTTGTTGAGAATTGCAAATTCTAAACAGCTGCGGCATGTTTATTTTCTCCGCATTGATCGTCCCAATTATATAGGATTTACATCAGAACATTTGAGAGAGTATCTAAACGTGGAATGATATAAAATGGAGAGATGAAATGTCCGAAGTGTAAATCCACGAAGCGACAAGTGAAAAATGGTTGGAACCCGTCTGGCAGTCAGAAGTATCGTTGTAATGA
>JAJYOH010000061.1 GCA_021796315.1 Chloroflexota bacterium | reverse complement strand
CCATGCGTTTGGAACTGGCCTCTTTCGGAATCCAGGTTGTGGTGATTGAACCGGGGAGTATCAAGACCCAATTTCATGACACGGTTGAAAGCAACGCCCAAGCAATATTCTTCAACATCAGTTCACCTTGCAGGCTCCTTTATGAACAGTATCAGAAAGTCACAGCCGACATGCGTAGGCAGGAAGCAGGCCCCGAGGCCGTTTCCTGAACCGTCAAATGGGCCATGGAGGTCTCCCATCCAAAAGCTCGATATGTTGCAGGCTTTCCATGGTCTGGGAAATTAGTTCTGCTTTTAGGCGACTCCACTTGGGAGGTTGTCGTCCGAAAAATGTTCAAGATTTCTTCTAACAACCATGGATCAACCTCATCTCTGTGAAATCCGCGTTGAAGGCAACTTGGCGGATTGTTGGGCCGAGTGGTTCAAAGGCCTTGAGATCAAAAAAGAACTAAACGGTCTGACAGCTTTGCGCGGTTGGATCGTAGACTAGGCAGCCCTCTTTGGCGTGCTGCTCAAAATCCATGATCTCAATCTGGTTTTGATATCTGTGATTCGGTTGCGGTCCGAGTGAGGCACAATATTCCAGAATGTACTCCACCGGATGCTCCATATTTAGAGAAATTCCTAGGTGGAAATATTCTGGAATTCAACTTTACAAGAGGGATGATTTTGTCATTAGCTTCTTTCAAAAAGATCCTTGTGAAGAGAGAAGAAGCAGCAGGGGTTCAGAAAAGAAAAACAGCTGCTTGGAGGCTAACGGGACTTGAATGATCAAGCACTATGGTCGGTTACCCGTTTTTCTATCTTTGATGCTGTAAATGAGTATGCCGGGCGCGGGTAACGCTCCGCAGATGCTATGGTGCTGGTGACACACACGCTAACATTGTCCCCTGATCACCATGTTTCCTGGCAATGTGCACCATAGAGGCTGAATACGTTCGGAAGCCGATATAGGAATTACAAAACTGCAAGGCCAAAGCCGTAACAAATATAACTCAGATTCGACGATACTTACATACATAAGTGTGTATAAATTTTAGTTAATCGGAGGAACAGATGAAACTCTCAACCCGTTTCTTTGCTGCCGTGGTTGTCGTTTTGGCGTTCGTTTTTTCGGCATGGAGCGGTGCAATGGCAGCCAAAAGTCTGGTTAGCAGCGGACATCCCATTTTCTCAGGCGTCTCTCTCAACCAGATGCTTTTTGACGTAACGAGCACAACGACCATTACCGATACTCCAGTAGTTACCAATACGACAAGTGCAACGAGTACAGTAGTCGTAAGCGGAACGCCATCAGTCTGCGATGATGACCAGGATGAGAACCAGCAATTTGGAACGCCAACTGTAGGCGGTCTGGGCGGCGCGTCACAAGTATGCGATGATGATCAAGGAGACAATGAGCAATTTGGTACTCCTGTTGCTTCAGGAACTCCTCAGGTTGGCGGGGATGATCAAGGAGAAAATCAACAGAACTCCACATCCGGATTCCACGGTGATGATCAGGGCGAAGACGGGCAGTTCTTCACGCCGTTTGTGGTCGGAACGCCACAACATCATGAAGATGGAAATAGTGGCGGTGGCAGCTCAGGCTCCGGCGGCGGGTCGGATGGCGGCGGTGACCAAGTCAATTTCAATCTCTGGAGCAATTAGCTTTCGCAACTAAGAAAAGCTACAAACCTCCCTCTATCAAACCAGGCCCGCCATTAGGCGGGCCTGGTATTTTCCTACATGAAATTGGCAGGGGCGGCATCGCAGCTGGCCACCTGTGTTGACCCTGATATGTGGAGCCTTGCGAGGCGCGAGGATGGAGTCACCCTCGACCGCTTAGAACCATTCCTCCTGGTCGTAGTGAAGATACCTAGCGGGATCATCTTTTTCGTGAAACATGTTTTTAATAATGAAGAGACCGCCATTACGCTGCGGGGTAACCCTGAATGCAATCTCGCTTACATCCAAGCCGCACTGCTCACCTAATTGGTCTGCACCGGTCGCCACGCCCAGGACTGAAGTCTGAGCCGTTTGAGCTTCGATAGAATGATCCATGATTCTCCACAAAATTATTTCTTCCAGCCGTTGAGGGGCGAGTTATGCCATCTTCCATAACAGAGGTTTGTCTGGCACCTGCGGTCATTGTGTCTGCGTATCGCACTTCAGGGTAGCGATAAATCCTCCAAATCCTGTCTGCCTTTCTATTTCATGCCAGAAAGCAATTTATGCCTTTACCATCTGACCGATGGGTAGTAGAGTGACGGCTTGTAGAACGCTTGTAGAACGCTGCCTTGACAAGCCAACGCCTAAGGTTTTGGCGAGAGTCCATGTAGGATCGCCGGAAGAGGAGAATTAGGTAGGAGACCTGGTTTATTATGTCGAATGCTGCCAAACTCAAAAAGACGGAACAAGCGCTAATGGTATCCGAGGCCAAACTACGCAGCATCTTCGCAGCCATGGATGACGTGATCTTGGTCTTGGATGGACACGGCTGTTATCTCGAAATCGCACCCACTAATCCAAACCTCCTCTACCGTCCTGCCCAAAACCTTTTGGGCAAGACTTTGAATGAGGTCTTTCCAGCCGAACAGGCCGAGACCTTCCTGCAATATATTCAGACGGCTCTGAGCACGCGCCAGAAGGTCGTTGCAGAATACAATCTTCAAGTGAACGGAGAGGAGTTGTGGTTCTCGGCTGCCATATCACCCATGATGGAAGATACGGTTGTGTGGGTCGCACGAGACATCACAGAATGCAAGCAGGCGGAGAAGGCCGTAGCCGCCAACGAGGTGAGAATTCGCTCCTTGATTCTCAATTCCACCGACGTGATTACGATCCACGACCAAAATGGGGTGATCAAATTTGCCACACCATCCGCACAACGGATTCTTGGATATGCCCCAGAGGATCTGATCGGCCTAAACGCGTTTGAGCTAACCCACCCGGAGGATCGGGAGAACCTTGGAAAGGAATTTGCAAGCGTGGTGGAGAGGACCAATCCGGGCACCTGGACAGAATATCGTATTAGGCATGCAGAAGGCAGCTGGCTTTATATTGAGACCCTCGGAATTAATCTTTTAATGCAACCTGGAGTGGAAGGAATCGTCTTAACATCCCGCGATGTGACTCAACGCAAGCAAATTGAGATGGAACTCAGGGAGGCCTATGAAGCAACCATCGAGGGTTGGTCTATGGCTCTGGACATGCGAGATAAAGAAACCGAAGGTCACACGCAACGGGTGGTGCAAACAACGCTGGCGTTAGCCAAGGCAATGGGGTTGGGAGAGAGCGAACTTGTGCATATTCGTCGCGGCGCCCTGCTTCATGATATCGGCAAAATGAGCATCCCTGACTCTATCCTTCTGAAACCCGGCAGCCTAACTCCCGAGGAAAAGGCCATCATGCAACAGCATCCGCAAAATGCGTATCAAATGCTTTCGCACATTGCCTACTTGAAACCAGCCTTGGATATTCCCTATTGCCACCACGAAAGGTGGGATGGCAGCGGATATCCGCGGGGATTGAAGGGCGAAGCGATTCCCCTCTCGGCGCGCATATTCACCGTCGTCGACGTATATGATGCTCTGACTTCGGATCGTCCCTACCGAAAGCATCTAACCGATGGAGAAGCGATTCAATACATCCGCACACAGGCGGGCCAACAATTCGATCCAGACGTTGTGCAGGTGTTTCTCAATCAATTCGCTGCGATGCCTGGTGATCACCAACAGCCAAACGATAGCATTTAGGGATTGCTTGAAGCAGGCCTATTAAACGGATGGAGTTGCATCGCGCGGGGTTGCTAAAAGCTTGCGTGCATTGCACAACATAGTCCACAATGGGTGAAACGATCGTTGCAGCAACCAAATGGATGCGACAGGGAAAACGGGCTCTTTGAATCCCATTTTCTTGTAGAGTTCAAACTTTTGGGTTCGCTCCACTTGCTCCGCGCCCGGTTTTATTCCTCTCGGCAGCGACCCGCCTTCCGAGAAGGCAGGAGGATCAGGCTGGTGTGCGTTTCCCGGTCAAGGGCCACCACCACGAAACATAATTTCCGCCCCATCAACAAGAGTTTTGGGCATCAAGGTTTCACCAGGATTAGGCTATAAAAAACTCAATCGCTCCCGGCGCGCCGTTGCTTCCGGGGAACGATTGAGCAAAATCTAATTCCAAGCGTTATTTTACCAGAGAATGCAGGCCGGCAAATTGCGGAGTCGACCAAGATGCCAGCCTGCAACTCGCCCAACTACCTATAAACCGTCAATGAGATTGCCCGCGGCTAGGATGATGAAGGCGATCACAACCAGCCAGAAAGCGAATCCAGAAAGTACTGGTATGGTTACCAAGCTGGCGATCACTCCCACAACCGCCACGACTACGGCAATCCAGAAAGTAAGGTTCTTTGGTGCACTTAGGTTCATATCTCGCCTCCAAAAGTTTAGTATTGGATCGACCTTTTGACTCCGTAACCGTATGGTTAGTCACCAAAGGCCTTGGATCCACTTGTTCCAGTACAACCTTCTATCCACCCAAGTTTTCTTAGCTGAACGAACCGGACCACCCCATTGAGCACAAGCGTAAATCTAGCGCGCGATTTTCAAGTTCTCAAACTATCTTCTAATAGGTAATAACGCGGGGCAATTTCTTCGCCTGCTGGATCCAATCTTCCAACTGATCTTTGGTAGGCATTTTATGAACTACATGTTTGGTTTCATTAACGTCAACCATCGCTTTATATAAATGCTCTGCGACACGCTTGGATAGTTCAACCACGGTATCTACACCAGCTTTCCGGAGCAATTCAGAATATTGTCCCCCCACTCCCTTGACCCGGTATAAATCAGCCATGTTGACCCATTCCAGGATTGTGTGGTTTGCAAACCCGGTCATGTCTTCGATTTCCTTGCGACCCTCAGGGGAAGCTCCTTTTTTCAGCAAACTATCTGTAGTGTGGATGCCGGCCTTCCCTAATTTCTCGGCATACGTCGGTCCAATCCCCTGGATGTCCACGATTTTCATTTGTCATCTCCTCTTCCAAAGTCTGAATATACTGCGAAACCGTAGAGAAAAAGGCAGGGCATTTTGCCTTACAATACGGAACCTGCCAGATTTATTCTTGGCAGGTTATCCATGGACAGGTAGAACATCTTATGGAGATGAAACATTCTAATCAGTTATTTTTTCTTTCCAAACAATCCCCCTACAATATTCTCGGCTTGTTGGACATTGGCATCGTTGCTTAGCAACACATCAATTTGGGACCCGACCGCGGCAGGGAGTTTCTTTTTCAAGAAATCCACAACGAGATTGACAATGGTTTGTGCGGTGGTTTGCGGGATGCCTGTTTTCTTAACAATCAGATTCACCAGTTCGTTCATAGCACCTCCGGGTGATATTCTTTAAGTGTCCTGATAGAAAACCTGTCCGATTCGTCCCATCTCCATATTGTTATATTAGCACGCCAGGGAGCGTATTTCAATAGACACTCATTACTCTTTTGTAAGCACAGATGTCCTTCTTTCGAGGAAGACGTTGAGATACGCAAAAGCTCACCAGCTTAGCCGAGAGGAAGCCTAATCGCCGTTTCTGCACCCATTCGCGCGACCTTTGAGCAATCAAGTTGATTCCCTTCGCGATGTATCTTCACCGTGTAGGCGTTGACCAGATGATAGGTGATCTCCTTTTCTTCCAGTTCTCGCGCCATCAATTTCCAAAAATAATTAGAAGGCTCCATGGCCATCACAAACTCAGATGCCTGATATTTCTGACGCATCTTTTCCACTCGTTGCAGAAAATAATCATAGCCGCCGCGATTTACAACAAAGCTGAAGCGATCCGGTCGTTCGGCTTTTTCGTTGATCACGACCACTAGATTCTTCTCCAGTGCCAGGTCTACCCCCACATACAGGGTGCCGGGTGGGACTTGTCTTAACTTCTTGGTATGCTAGAGTTTGACGTGGGGTATCCTCCTACTGAGTTTTGACATAACAATGTCCGAAGTGTCCAATTTGTAAGATAATAGGAGCATGAGACCACTTGGCACATCGGAACAACTTGCGAAACGGCGACAAAAAGCGTTGGATCTGCTGAAGAATGGTGCAGCGATCGAGAGTATCGCCAGACAAATGGGCACCACCGAACGGAGCGTCCGCCGCTGGCGGGAGGAAGCGAAACATCCGAAGAAGAAAAGCAAACGAGGACCTGGAAAACAAAGTTACCTGTCGAAGCAGCAGGTCCAAAAGTTGGAACGAGAACTGGTGAAGGGAGCCTATGCTCATGGATATGCAGAAGATTATTGGACGTTGGACCGGATTGGACATGTGATCTGGGAATTGTTCCATGTGCGCTATGTGCCCAGCGGGGTCTGGCGTCTGTTGACCCGCATGGGCTGGAGTAACCAGCGAGTACAGCGTCTGGCGATCCAACGCAATGAGGAAGTGATCGAGAATTGGAAGGTGCATCAACTGCCTCGGATAAAAAAAACGACGTGAGCTGAAGGCCTGGCTGGTCGTGGAAGATGAAAGCGGGTTTTCATTGGTTTCTCCACTGCGAAGCAGTTGGTCGCCTCGAGGACAGACCCCTTGGACCTACACCAGTCTGGAGCACCATCAACGCCTGAATCTGTTTGGTGCAATTTTGGTCAGTCCGAGCGGAAGAAAAATAAACTTGTCGACCAGATCCTTTCGAATGAATTTGCGTGGTGAGCACGTGATCCTTTTCCTCAAACAAATCTTGCGCCGCATGGCCGGTCCCATCGTCCTGGTTTGGGACAACCATCCTATTCATCAACGACGCCTGGTTCAGAACTTCATTCAATCTGTACCTCGTCTGCACGTTTATTCCTTTCCAGTCTGTGCACCCGAACTCAATCCGGTGGAGTTCGTTTGGACTTATGCCAGCCATGCCACTGAAAACTTTGCGCCACATAATCTGGTTGAACTTCATAAAAAAGTTCACTCTGCCATCGCAAAAGTTCGACATTCAAAAGATCGTTTATCCGCTTGTCTGGCTGGCACTCATCTTTCCTGGATTTGAACATGCAGACATTATTTAATCAAAACTCAGTAAGTACGGATTGACCCAAAATTGGTTCATGTACACAGAGGGTACCTCACACTTATTTCCCTATACTAGGAATACCCTCCTAACAAAAAAGATGATATCTCAGGCAACCTTCCCAGTGGGCTTTGTGACTTATCCGTGAAAAAAGATTTTTTATTAATTCCCTTTTGGGCCGCGGCTGGCAAGTTCGATCACCATGTCGCCCAATCGTTCCAACGCTCGCTCGATCGAACCGTTCCAAGCCGCGGCATTCAATCGAATGAAATTCGAAAACTGATTGGTCGGCGAAAAGAGATAACCTGGCGTAATTGTGATGCCGCCTTGTAACGCTAGACCATATAGTTCAAGCGAATCCACTTGCTCGGGTAACTGCACCCATAGGACAAAACCGCCTGAAGGCCGTGTCACGCGTGTTCCTTCCGGAAAAACACGCTTCGCCGCTTGGGATAGCACGGATACATTATGGGCATACTCGCGCCGAAGCCTGCGCAAATGATGATCGTAGCCGCCACTTTCCAGAAATTCGGCAATCGCCATTTGTGGCAAGGTGGCCGTGGCCGCGCTCTCCGTAAATTTCAGCCATCCGACTTCGTTTTTAAAGCGACCAGGGGTAACCCATCCGACTCTGAGCGCGGGACTGATATCCTTGGAGAAGGATGAGCACAACATGACCAGACCCTTTTTGTCGAAGGCTTTGGAGACTAATGGACGCTGTTCGGTGAAATAGATTTCTCCGGAAACATCATTATCAATCAGCGGGATTTCATAGCGGGCAAGCAACTCGACCAGCTCTGCCTTTTTTCCATCCGGGATGAGACTGCCGAGAGGATTGCTGAAATTGGAGATAGTCAGCACAGCCTTGATGGGATTGTGTTCGATGGCAAATTGGAGTGCGCCTAAACTGATCCCCTCACGCGGATCAGTGGGAATCTCCAGTGCCCGCAGGCCATGCACTTCGATGATCTGCAAAGTACCGAAATACATCGGGGATTCGATGGCCACGATGTCACCAGGATTGCAGACCGCGTGCAGACATAAGTCAATCGCCTCTGTTCCGCCGGAGGTGATAATGATGTCGTTGGGGGAAAGTTGACAGCCGCTGTTCACAGCATGCCGCGCGATCTGTATTCGAAGGGATTCGAGGCCGGGAGGAAAATTATATTGGTGTGTCCCCTTGCTGGCCGTGCGGGCCTGTCTCGAAAGAATCCGATTCATGCGTTCCGTGGGAAGTAATTCGAGATTGGGCATGGCGGCCCCCAGCTGCGCTAAATTTGGATTGGCCGAGTCCCGCATGATCATCATCACCAGATCATGAAGGTTGACATGGCTGGGATCCAATCCCGGTGAGGAGATTTCGGGCTCTGGTAGGTGCGCGCTGGCAACGGCACAAACGTAATAACCGGACTGAGGGCGGGCTTCGATTACATCGCGACTCTCCAGTAACATATAAGCTTGAAGAACGGAGCTAATGCTAGCTCCCTGTTGACGGCTCATCTGGCGAATGGATGGGATTCGATCGCCAGGCCGGTAGGTTCCCTGCCGGATCAGTTGCAACACCTGATTGGCGATTTGCTCGTATCGAAAAAAGTCATTCTCCATCAGTGGATTTGCAGTTTGCATTTGCATAATCAATTAAGAAATTGAGTACAGTTTCTTTGATTTTGGATCAGTACAGTTGATTATAGCATAAACTGTTATGGTTACAATTTCATATTTCTGCATCTGTACTTATTTCTAGTTTCGTGGAAAATGTATATATAACCTGAGCCTAAAATTTTTAAAAGAAGGAAGTATCCATGCAAAAGACTGGCAAATCTCTCAACAGGACAAGCCTCCAACTACATCGTCAAGCCCTGCAGCACCTTCGCAAGGTGATCCCTGGCATGACAGTAACCTGCGAAAAAGGAATCATTCTGCTGACGGAACCTAACGATCTCAGAGACTATACCCTGCGACCGGGTCATCAAGTGATGATCAAAAAGCGCGGCGATGTGCTGGTTGAGGCTATCGAAGAAGCGGAATTAAGCATCATATATCCTAACTAAACATCCGTTGAATTCTGCTTGGATGTTCTTACCCTCTTCCCCCTTCCGATATTCATTGAATCGAGAAGGGGTCTTTAACAAACGAAAAGCAGTTGGAGACCTTTGGTCAGCCTTATCTTGGCTGCTCCGTTTTTCCATACAAAGGGAACGTATCCTTCTTTTAGCCAGAATGCTTCGGACAATGACGCAGGATCTTGTGGTGGCAATAAATGGAACACCCCAAGAAAGAGCTCGTCGCATTTAAGACTACGGACGACAATCATGGTCACAGCGTGTTGGCAATCATTTTGTTTTTCTTGCAGGGATGGGGATGTAGGATTTGATTGTTCCTTCACACAGACCTCGTCGACCGGTCTGTCCGCCCATCATCATGACTAAGATTTTCTACGAGTAGGCGAGGAATATATCGTGCTTTGCAGGCATAATGTTACAACCTTCACGGGTTTGAAACTGAGCGAGCCAAGCCTTTATGCCTCAAAATTGTTTTCGATACAGGCTGTACGTCTTCAGAACATTTGGGACACAAAGGGTTGTTTGCTAAGGTGTAAATTTCCGGTCTGAAAATTATTATACTGCTGCGGGTTTTAGATTTTGCATGCGTCTTTGTTGAAGTGTTTTTCGTTTGACCTCGTCTCGTCGAATGAGCACCTCCTTGGCTCGGCCATAATAGACATCGGCTGGGGTGAGATTGTCGAGTGACTCGTGATAACGCTGGTTATTGTAATAAGCCACAAAACTGGCAATCCCTGATTCGAGATTTCCCGGAAGAAAATAATTCTGCAGGTTCACAATATTTTTCATCGAGCGGTGATAGTGCTCGATCTTGCCTTGGGTCATCGGGTGATAGGGTGCGGAATGGGTGTGCTCGATGTGTCTGCGTTCCAAAAAGAATTGAAGCTCTTTCGAGACATAACAGGAGCCGTTGTCAGAAAGTAATCTCGGTCGATGTTCCACCAGTGCATGGTCTAGGCTAAATCTATAGGTACCGATGAGGAGAACATCTGTTGATTAACTGAATGTAGACTGCTCAAAAAAATTTCACCACATGGTGTCGAAAATCGTTGGAAGTGGCTATCCTTACCGGATTTGCGCTAGAAGATCCTGTATACCGTCTTCATTGGCTCGCGGTTCCAGGTCGCGCGGATCGTCGCTCATGCCGGTCATTTTCGCTTCAAAAATATTTCCAGCCCGATGTAACTCCAATTGACTATGGCAGGCGCGGCAATATATAACATCACCATCTTTAGTATTGCGCGGGATGGCAATGACAGGTCCGCAGTGAGGGCAAACAACGGCGGGAATCCCGTTTGCGGTGTGCCCGACAATATGAGCTAAATCACCCGCGCGGCCCAATTCGCACATGTGCCCCACCAACTCCGCATCGAATTGAGTCCCAGCTCCCTCTTCCAGGCGGCCTAGGGCCTGTTCTACTGAGATGCCTTTGCGATAGGGACGAGTGCTAGTCATGGCATCAAAAGTATCCGCGATGCTTACGACCCGAGTGGCCAGTGAAAGTTGGTTCCCATGCAAACCGTTGGGATATCCTTTTCCATCCAATCGCTCGTGATGTTCACTTGTAGCGGAGAAAACCAATTCGGCCAGTGGGTGTCCCGCGATCAGTTTGCTCCCAATGGAAGGATGCGTTTTTACAATCGCGTATTCGGCATCCGTCAGCGGGCCGGCTTTTTTCAAGATCTCATCGGGTATGCCAACCTTGCCCAGGTCATGCAAGTACGCGGCAATGCTGATCCTGATAATTTCATCCTCAAGCAATCCAATCTTGGTCGCCAGCAATTTGGCAAATTGGGAAACGCGCCAAACATGTCCCCCCGTATAAGGGTCGCGTGCCTCAATAATATCAGCCATGATGAGGAGAGATTTGAGCAAAGGTTTGTCAATCTGTTCCATATTGTCCACTGTTTGATGCCTGTTTGGTTTTCATACTCATGAATCCTTTTGCCGCTTTTTTCTTACAATTCCAAGCAGCCGGTTTTTTGTAGAGGGGTAAGATATTTCGAGTGTTTTTCCTCTATCGGGGGAGAAAACCACTTTATGGAAAATTCGATGCGCTTCTCAATTACGAAAGACTGGTTACAGGAACATGCGCAGAAAATTGGCGCATTGCTCTTTTGGGCGTTGCTGATCACCGCCTATCAATGGTACACCTACTCCAATCATCTTTCGCCGTTACAAGTCATTCAGCGGCTGCTGGTTTTCATGCAAGATGGGCCATGGGGCGTATTGATTTATGTGCTCCTTTATACCGTGCATCCTTTGATTCTGTTTCCATCCATCATCTTAAGTGTGGCCGGCGGTTTTGTTTTCGGCCCGGTCTTTGGCGTGGTCTATACGGTCGCTGCCAGCAACATTTCTTCCACCATCGCGTTCTTTGTCGGACGCTATTTTGGTGAAGGCATGGTCAAAGACGATGGGTCAAACAACCTCATTCAGCGTTATATGCGAAGAATGCGCGAGAACAGTTTTGAAACGGTGCTCATCATGCGCTTCATCTTTCTTCCTTATGATGTGGTGAGTTATTTTGCGGGATTTCTGCGGATCAAGTATTGGCCCTTCATTTTAGCAACCGCGCTTGGCTCCATTCCGGGAACTTTGGCCTTTATCGGTTTCGGCGCTTCGATCCAGACCTTCAACGGGACGTTGCCAAAATTGAATCTCGTCACCCTTGGATTTTCGGCGGCCATATTCATCCTAAGCCTCATACTATCCAGAATATTCAAAAAACGGGAAGGGATTTCGAAATGACAGAACATTTTCACACGGTTGTGATCGGCGCAGGCTCGGGTGGAATGACGGTTGCTGTTGGCCTGTCAAGTTTGGGGAGGAAGGTGGCCCTGATCGAAGGGAATCACGTTGGCGGCGATTGCACCAACGTGGGTTGCGTGCCATCCAAGACGCTCATCCATTTGGCGAAGAATTTCAGGCCCGGCATGAATGCGGATGAAATCGTCCGCGAAGTAACCTGCAAGCGCGATGCCTTGCGCGATAAGGAAACGAAAGAAGTTCAACATATGGACAACCTGACCTTCATTCAAGGTATGGCGAAATTTACCGCGCCGAAAACATTGAGCTTGACTCTTGACAGTGCGACCCGCAAAATCACTGCAGATAATATTGTGATCGCCACCGGTTCACGCCCACGCATGATCGATATTCCCGGTCTGCCTGAAGAAATGATCCTAACCAATGAGTCCCTCTTCGATATAACGAACGCGCCGAGACATTTGGTCATTGTTGGCGCGGGTGTGATTGCATTGGAAATGGCATTCGCCTTTCAAAAGCTGGGCACCAAAGTCACGATGTTCGCGCTCGATAAGCGTCCATTGATGACAGCCATCCCGGAAGCATCCGAAGTGATGGAAGTGGAAATGAAGCGGCGCGGCATCACGCTCTATTGTGGAACCATCGCCAAAGCCTGCGATGTTTCCACGCGAACCTTGACTCTCCAATCTGGTGATGAGGAAGTCATTCTGAGCGATGTGGACAAGGTTCTAGTGGCAGTCGGTCGGGTGAAGAATCTGGAGGCGCTCGGACTGGAGCAGGCCGGGGTAAAGTGGGATGCAAAGACAGGAGTGCAAGTCAACTCGTATGGGGAGACAAATGTCAAAGGCGTGTATGCCATTGGCGACGTGACCCCTACGTCTGCTTTCACACATTCGGCAAATGCACAAGGAAGGCGCGTCGTCCAGCGAATTGCATTCCCATACTTGCCGCCTGCAAAGAACGAGCCGCTGTTTCCCAACGCCACATTCAGCGACCCCGAAGTGGCGGTGGTAGGATTGACGCAAAAAGAACTCGTCGAGAAATATCACCCGCAACTTATCAAACGCATCCGCGTGGATTTCAAAGACCACACTGACCGCGGTTACACGGATGGAATCGAGAATGGTTTCATCGTCGTGGATGCTGTGCGGTTGACAGGACAGATTCTGCACGCTACCGTGGTTGGACCATATGCGTCAGAAATGATTTCGTTCTTTACGCTGGCAATGAGCCAGAAGATTTCATTGTACAAAATTTATCGGCTGGTCTATCCGTACCCAACGTTTTCGAGTGGGATCTTGAAGGTCGCGGATTTCTTCATGCGCGACACGCTACCCAATCTCGGAAAAGAGATCGCGTCCTATTTGAAATATCGTTTTGCAAAAGTCAATTAACCGCAAATAAAAATGCTTTTGTTCTTTGCGGTTCAAAAACACAAGGAGAAAAGAGAGTAATGAAAAGGTTTGTATTTTTGTTCGTTATAAGTGCCACGTTGCTGGCGGCTTGCGCTCCTCACCCGGCCACACAGCCTGCCGCGTCCACGCAAGCTGATCCGG
Organism: Chloroflexota bacterium; assembly: GCA_021796315.1. Next base: position 3,571 of record JAJYOH010000061.1, on the reverse strand, counting down.
CAACTGTTCAACCCGCTGCAACTATTGCGCCCACCTTTGCACCGGGTCAGTTTGACATAAACAATTGGGATAGTGTTCTTGCCGCTGCCAGGGGACAGACCGTCAACTGGTACCTATGGGGCGGATCGGATACGGTCAATTCCTTCGTGGATAATTTCTACGGCAAAGCCTTGAAGGATCGATACGGCATCACGCTCAACCGCGTCCCCGTTGCGGACACGGTTGACGCTGTCAATCAGGTATTGAGCGAAAAGCAGGCAGGTAAAGATCCGGGTGTCGTGGATTTGATCTGGATCAACGGCGAAAACTTCTATACTTTGAAACAAGCTGGTCTGCTTAATCCGGATTGGGCGCAAAAACTTCCCAACAGCAAACTGGTCAACTGGGATAATCCCGCCATCAACCTGGACTTTGGTACACCTGTGAACAACCTCGAAAGCCCATGGTCGTCGGCGGAGTTCCAATTCATTTACGACTCGTCGCGTATGAGCGCCGACCAATTGCCGCGTTCGTATGCTGACCTGCTCACCTGGGCATGTGCTCACCCTGGTCGCTTCACCTACGTTGCTCCAGGACCTGGAGGCTTCCTTGGCACGAGTTTTGTCAAAGGCGCCTTGTACGAAATCAGCGGCAATGCCAACCAATGGCAAACCTTCAATCAGGCAACCTGGGATCAATGGTCTTCAAAATTGTGGGATTACCTTAACCAACTGAAGCCTTGCTTGTGGCGCAAAGGCGAAACTTATCCCAAGGACGAGTCCGCACTAAAGAGTCTGTTTGCAAACAACGAAGTGGACTTCAGCATGACCAACGACATCACGGGCGCAGGCACAGGGATTTCCGCCGGCTTGCTTCCGAAGACCGCGCGTGCGTTTGTCTTCCATGCTGACATGATAGGCAACTTCAACTATGTTGCCATCCCTTCCAACGCGCCACACAAGGCTGCTGCGCTTGTTCTGGCAAACCTGATATTGGATCCAGAATTTCAAGCTGCACAGATCTTGCCCGAAAATGGATTCGGTCTTGGTTATGCCATTGATGTCAATCGCGTGACTGATCCTGCTGCTCAAGCCACCCTTCAATCTGCTGCCGCTAAATTGGGCGATGCGGCTGCTCCTGCCTCGGATCTCGCGAAGGCCCTCGTTGGTGATTCTGCCGCCGAATATCAAAACCTCGTAGAGCAGGGCTGGCAGAAAAACGTTCTTCAAAAATAGTTCGCAAGTCCAAAGGTTGGAAAGTTGAGAATCAAATATTCCAACTTTCCAACCTGTAACCTTCAAACCGATTCATGTTTCGCAAACTGACCTCATCTCCCTTGCTTCCACTCGCCCCAGCATTGATCGTTGTTCTGATCCTGCTGGGCGCGAGTCTTTTCTATGCTGTTGCTCAAAGCTTTGGTTTCGTTGGCGTCACCGGCGAGAACCAGATCAGTCTCGATGCCTACCGGACCGCATTCAACAGCGCATCGGAGTTTTGGGTTTCATTGGGATTTACTCTGTGGATCAGTATTGCCTCAACTCTCCTGGCGTCCGTGCTTGCAGTGATCGTGGCAGTCTGGCTTGCTGGGAATTGCTCAAGCGGGGATATGCTTGCGCTCAATTGGAATCTGGCTTTTCCTCACTTGGTTTGGGCTATTGCCTTATTGTTGTTCCTTTCGCAAAGCGGTCTGCTCGCGCGCTGGGCGGCAACAGTCGGTCTCATTCATACACCAGGCGAATTTCCCATCTTGGTGCAGGATCGTTATGGCATTGGCATCCTCCTCCATTACATCAGCAAGGAAATTCCATTCCTTGCGTTGATTATTCTGGCTGTCCTGCAATCGCAGCCGTTCGGATATGACGTTGTAGCCGAAAACCTGGGTGCCAATCGCTGGCAAAGACTGCGTTATGTGACCTTGCCTCAAATCATGCCGGCCCTACTCGCAGGTGCACTGCTGGTTTTCGGTTTTGTTTTCAGTAGTTATGAAGTTCCTGCCTTATTGGGAATCAACTACCCGCGAGCTTTACCTGTTCTTGCATTGCACTTCTTTCTGGAACCGGACCTGCATGCCCGGTCCGAGGGCATGGTCATCAGCCTTGTGATTACGTTTATCGTTCTGCTGGTAGCTCTGGTGAGTTTGAGATGGGAAGGCAGAAAAGAATGAAACGCACCATTGTTTATTTCTTTCGCTTCACTCTTTACTTTGTGCTCATCGCGCCTTTGCTGCTCTTTGCTATCTACTCTTTTTCCGTGCGCTGGTTCTTTCCACAGCCATTTCCGAGGGAGTGGACCTCTTCGACGTTTGTAAACGCGCTCAGCGATCCGCACATTTCGACCAGCATGGAAAATGGCTTATGGATCGCGCTGCTTGTCAGCCTTCTCTCGCTCATCCTTGCTTTTCCCGCGGCGCGGGTTCTGGGGCTGCGTCAATTTCGGGGACATCAACTGGTTTGGCTTCTGTTTTTCCTTCCAACGATTGTCCCGCCGCTTGCAGTTGGGATGGGATTGAACATCCTGTTCCTTCAAATTGGCCTGGCGGGCACGATCGTCGGTGTGACGTTGGCACATCTGGTGCCCACCTTACCGTACACAGTATTTACTCTATCCAGTTCCTTTGCCCGCTACGATGAGAACTACGAGCATCAGGCACTGGCACTGGGTGCAAGTCCAGTTCAGATATTTTTCAGAGTGACTTTGCGGATGATGTTCCCAAGCCTAATGGTGGCAACTCTATTTGCTTTTCTGATTTCCTGGAGCCAATATTTGCTGACTCTCCTGATCGGTAGCGGGCAGATCATCACTTTGCCCATCCTGCTTTTCTCCGCGGCTTCCGGCGGCAACCTCGCCGTGATCGCGACCCTCTCGCTGCTATTCCTTGCGCCGCCTGTGTTGGTCATTGCCGCTACGGCGCGTGTGTTGAACCGGCACGGGAATGAGATTCGAGAACAATATTAGGTGATCGTATGACTACTGTAAACATCCTCGCGCTCAACAAAACCTATTCCAACCAATCCAAACCTGTGTTGAAAGATTTCTCGCTTTCAGTGAATGACGGGGAAATGCTGGCTCTCCTGGGACCTTCGGGTTCGGGAAAGTCAACTCTGCTGAAGCTCATTGCCGGCATCGAACGACCCGACAGCGGCGATATCCAATTTGACAACTCCTCCATCCTCAGCATTGCACCAAACAAGCGCGGCGCAATCCTGATGTTCCAAAAATCATATCTATTTCCGTTTTTGAACGTGGAAGAGAATATCAGTTTTGGTTTAAAAGTGAAGGGTTTGCCGGCATACGCGATCCGCGCTGAAGTGAAGCGAATGTTGGAACTGATCAGCTTGCCTGGCATCGAGAAACGTAAGCCGGGTCAGCTCTCCGGCGGGGAGGGACAACGCGTGGCACTGGCGCGCGCTTTGGTCACGAGACCCAAATTACTTTTGCTCGATGAACCGCTGAGCAGTTTGGATACATCCGTGCGATTGAATTTGCAGGAAGCGATTCGCAGTATTCAACGTGAACTGGGTGTGACCACGATTTTTGTCACGCATGATCTGGGTGAAGCCATGGCCATGTCCGACCGCGTGGCGTTGTTGTT
>JAJYOH010000546.1 GCA_021796315.1 Chloroflexota bacterium | reverse complement strand
GGTCATCTTCAGCGATAAGAATCTTTGCCATTGAATATCCTCATTTATCCTTATAGACTGGGAGTGTGAAAGAGAACCTGCTTCCCTGATCGGGAATGCCATCGCTCGTCATCCAAATTCGTCCGTTGTGCATTTCAACCAGTTGCTTGACAATCGGCAAGCCCAGACCTGTGCCCGGAGTAGCCAGCACAAGCGGATGCTCGCCGCGATAAAAGCGTTCAAAGATGCGTTCCTGATCGGGCTGCGCGATACCAACGCCGTTGTCAATCACATCCACCTGCACTTCGCCTGTGCCGGCAGGATGGATGTAAACCTTGATCGTGCCGTTCTCAGGCGTATAGTGATAAGCGTTATCCACCAGGTTATCAATGATCTGTCGCACACGTTCTGCATCGCCAAAGACGCGCGGCAGAAGGCGCATCGAGCGAAAGCGCCATGGGCTTGTTTTCTTCCTGCGAACGACGCAGAACGGCATGATCGGGTTGAGGGCATTCAGGATAACTTTAATCATAGCTTGCTAATTATATTAGCAATGGGGATGAACTACGCTTGCAATTTAGTTAGAAAATTTGGGACGGTCAGGGGAGCGGCGTTTTATCAATCACGATGGTACAGGCCGGGTCGCCGCGCGCGATGCAGGCGATCTCTTCAACGTTGAAAATTTTGCCGCTGCTCAGCCAATACAAAGATTCTTGCAAAAGCCCAACTGCCAGATGACAAACCGGTTCGGTGGTGTGTCGCTCCCAGCACAAAGGACAGCGTTCGATGTGCCAGAATAATTCCCCATCTTGTTCTTCGACGCGCACAACCTGATCGGTATGCTTGTTAAACAGGTCGGCAAAGGATTTCGACCCGATGCTGAACTTGGATGAAAGAGGAAGCAGGCGGAATGCCATTTCGGTCAGGCCAAGCATGGAACTGTATTTGCGCAGACCGTATTGGAAACAGGCCCGCCCAACCCTCAGGGCCGTCCCGCGTCCGCCCTGCGGACCGTATGCCTGCTCCAGTGATTCCATGAGGCGGCTCACCGTCCCGAAGGAAAAAGTCTTCTCGGAGCGCATCTCCGGCAGATTGTCCAGATGGGAGGCGAAGGAAGCCTGTCGGATGATGGAGTGAGCGCCTTCGCGTCCGAGAACTTCCTCCATTGCCAGCAGGATGATGTGTCCCATGCGCTGAGGGTAGAAGTATTCGGTCATGGCGCGGGGACAGGTTGTGGTTCGTCGAGGAAGTTTTTGAGTTTCTGGCTAAAAGCAGTGGGCTCTTCGAGCACCATAAAATGGCCCGCTGCAGGAAAGCATTCGATGCCCAGTTGTTCCATAATAGGTGCTTACTTGCCCGACTCCATTTCTGCCAGGATGCTGTACAGCAATTCAAGCAGAACGTCTTTGACCTGTTTCTTGTTCGTGGCGATGCAGGGCAGGAACTTGGTCTTTCGGTCGAGCCGCAGGGCGTGACGCATATCGTCAAGCTCCCAGGCATCGTCCTTATCCTGCTTGTTGGCGGCGACGACGAAAGGCGTGGGCGCGTAGGCACGGAAGGTTTCAAGGATCGAACGCGCCTCGCGGAAGGTTTCGGGGCGGGTCGAGTCGACCAGCACAATGAAGCCCAGCATTCCTTCGGATAGGATCTCCCACATGAAGTCGAAGCGTTTCTGGCCGGGGGTGCCGAACAGATATAAGACAAGGTCTTCATCTACCGTGATGCGTCCGAAATCCATCGCGACCGTCGTGGCATCCTTGCCCGACCGCTCGGCTTCGAGGGATATCTTTCGTTCGGTCGCGACCACATCAATTTCGCTGACAGACTGAATGAACTGGGTCTTGCCAGCGCTGAAAGGGCCTGTGACCACCATTTTGACCATTTGCATAGCTTCTGTCCTTCCAAAAACAAATTACAACTGTATCTTCTCAAAGAGAATGGGGGAAGTGTGGTGTTTTGGCACACACACCGCTTTATTGAAAAGATGCTTACAACTTCTGAATGCGCCCGATCAATTTATTGATCAGGTCCTTCTGCTCTTCCTTGTCCCGCGACGCATAATTCCTGACGTCATGATTCCGAAGACTCTGCGGGCGGATCATCTCGACCAGGCCGGCCTGGAGCAGTCCGTACACGATGCGGCGGATTTCCATGTTATTTAACTTGGTGGCGGCGGCAATCTGTTTCATCGAGTTTTTCGGGTCGATAAATTTGACCACGCGCCATTCCTCGACGCTCAGGTTGAGATTGGTCATCGGACGATCAGTGAACTTGAGCGCCAGGTCGAGACTGGGGATTTCGTCTTGCAATTGTTCCCACTCACGCAATTGACGTGAGCCTTCGATAATTAAATTCTCAAGGTCGAGCCGCACATTGATGCGATCTTCGGGAGGCAGGATTTCGTTCTCGAAACGGAAGAAGCCCTCCACCCAGGTAAAGAGGCGGCGAATGACATCCGTAAAATAAGTTTGCAGATTGAGCAGAATGTCTTCCTGTGAAACATAACCGGCGTTGATCAACAGGAGTCCGAGTTCCTTATCCGAAATATTTCCGGCGCGTTCGGAGATGGTGCGATACTGGTTGGCATTAAGTTTACTGCCCTTATGCAAAACCGAGGCCAGGCCGCCATCTTCCTTGCCGATGCGCGCATAAGCCAGCTTTCCGTCGCGGAAAGAGACATGCGCCTGCTCGCTCGGCCCATCCACGATCAACGTGCCGGTCTTCTGCGCCAGATTGATCAGGTTCAGCAACTGGGTAATTGTGAAATCGCGTAGATTGCCGCGTAATGCCATAGCTCCTCAACAAGGGCCCCCATGCAGGGACAGTGAAAAGATTATACATGCAAGGATGGGATGCGTCAATTAAGCAGGATCTGCACAATTGTGAGGTAGACACAGCAAACGCTTTATCTACAAATTACCGCGAATAGACACGCAGCAAAGCGCGCTCCAATGAAGGCGCTAATCTTTCATCATGCAGCGGATAAATTCACGGCTTGCTACTCGTACAAGTATTTCTGAAACCCAATGAACACACTGCGAATGGTCTCAACCGTGCCGAGCATCTTTTACGCGTCATCCAATGCTTGATATTTCAACACAAGCAGGGGCGACAATTTTTCCTGATCGAGTTCTTCGACGCCCGTTTCAATATATTTGGTTCGCTCTTCGTCGTAGTCTTCCTGTGACAAACACTGACTTCCATCCAATTCAACGATGAGTTCTTCTTTTAGAGAGCAAAAACCTGTTCTGGCGAAAACATCAAAACATGATATAGAACTTGCTCCCATCCCAATCACTTTCAGCACGGATACGTCTCCCGTGCGATTCCACAATGGATTTCGCAATCGCCAACCCCAGCCTAGATTCATTCCCGATGCGCAGCAACTCCCCTTCGAGGAGGCGCGCTTTGATGTCGTCATTGACGAGTCAGTCATGGCCTTCGTTGCCGACAAGCAGAAGGCTATTTCCGAGTACATCCGTGTCGCCAAGTTGGGCGGTTACACCGGCCTGAATGAAGTCGCATGGGTCAAAACACCGCCTTCAGACCTGGTGCGGTATATCACGCTGATTATGGCTGGGGCTGATTTCTTGACCAGCGAAGGCTGGACGGCTTTACTGGAAAGCTCTGGCCTGAAAGAGCTTCAAGTCCGCCGCCACAAGTTTGATGCGCGCCGTCAGTGGCTTGACGAAATGCAACAATTGGACTTGAAGGAGTCCTTCAGGGCTTGGTATCGCTTTATGACCCAGAGCGTCACCAATCCAGCCTACCGAAAATTCACGCAGGAAGTCTTGCGTGTCCCCCGAAACATCTTCAAGTTCATGGATTACATCGGCTATGGTCTCTACGTGGGCAGAAAGTAACCGACAACATATGGCACCCGCTGGTCAAATCAGAGTGGGGCTGCCTAACGTTGCGGTTGAGCCGCTGGCTCGAGCACGAGCGGAGCGAGTGTGAAGAACCAGTCGGCACGCGACTTGCTGAATCCGGTTTCGTTGCATTCGCCCCAGACCTCTATCATGGCAAGAAATCAACTCCGAAGTGCACAGAGGCATCAAACATAAAAGGCATAGGCAAGATCGTAAAACGGTACGATAATCTCCGAAATCTCCGAGAATCAGGAGTGAACCTATGAAAACCCGCTTTCTAAAGTTTTTAAATTATATTTTGCTCATCGCCGTTG